>JBFOLS010000638.1:0-3201 GCA_040830225.1 Leisingera sp. | reverse complement strand
CGGCAGCCAGTCGGAGGCGCTGATGGCATTGTTTGCAGAGCAATCCGACATTCCCGCGGCGCGAATTGCCGCCAGCGACTGTTTCATTGCAACCGGACCGGCCTATGGAGCAACGCTGCCCTCGAAGGACAGCATCGTTGAGGCCGCCTTGACGCTGGCAGGAGGCACATCATGACCCGTACCGCCGTTCTGATCTGCCCGGGCCGGGGCACTTACAACAAGGCTGAGCTGGGGTATCTGCACCGTTTCCATGCGGAGAAGGCAGCGCTGTTTGCCGGTTTTGACGCGCAGCGCATAGCTGCCGGGCAGGAGAAAGTCACGGCGCTGGACGGGGCCACGCGGTTTTCGGTGTCGAAGTATTCCCGCGGGGATATTGCCTCGCCCTTGATCTATGCCTCGGCACTGGCGGATGCGCGGTCGCTGGCGGAGGACATCGAGGTGGTTGCAGTCACCGGTAATTCGATGGGCTGGTATATCGCGCTTGCGGCGGCCGGGGCGTTGAGTGCGGCGGACGGATTCCGAGTGGTGAACACCATGGGCACGCTGATGCAGGAGCAGCTGATCGGCGGGCAGCTGGTTTATCCCTTTGCCGGAGCAGAGTGGCAGAACGATCCTGTGCGCAAGGCGGAACTGCTGGTGCTGGCAGCGGAGATCGATGCGCGCGAGGGGCATGACCTGGCGCTGTCGATTGATCTGGGCGGGATGCTGGTTCTGGCCGGGAACGAGGCCGGGCTGAAGGCGTTTGAAGCGGCGGTGCCGGTAGCGGATGAGCGCTTCCTGATGCGGCTGGCCAATCACGCGGCGTTTCATACCGGCCTCCAAGCGCCGGTTGCAGCAGAAGGGCGCAAGCGACTCTCGGAAGAGCCCTTCCGCCAACCGCAGGTTCCGCTGATCGACGGGCGCGGCCAGATCTGGTGGCCGGGGGCGACAGATACCCGGGCACTCTGGGATTACACATTGGGGCACCAGGTGGTGGAACCTTATGATTTCACCCGTGCGGTGCAGAATGCTGCATTGGAGTTTGCGCCGGATCTGTTCATCGTGACCGGCCCCGGCACGACGCTGGGCGGTGCGGTGGCACAGTCGCTGGTGCATTGCGGCTGGCAAGGAGTGACCTCCAAAGGCGCCTTCAAAACACGGCAGGCTAAGGCGCCATTGCTGATCTCTATGGGTGATGCGGCACAGCGGGCTCTGGTGACCGGTTGAGGCCGGACCACAGGGCGGGGCTCCCGCGCCTGTTGCATGCATCGGAGATGCCTGCAAAACAGTCTTGGGTGTGGCCCTGCCTTGCAGGCAGGGCTGAAGGTCTATTGATGAGAAGGCCTTCATGGGCGGGGTAACCCTTGAAGTGGGTCTTAACGGAAAGGGTTATTCTGCGGCGGATTGCGGTTTTGCAGCAGCGGGAACGGCGAAGCATGTGACCGGCTGAGACACATTGTGCAGGCTGACTGCGCCGAGCGGGATGCCCTGCGAGTAGTCGTTCAGGATTTCGCCGCTGACGACCACCGGTTGGCTGACGGTCTTGCCGTAGTCGCCCAGCCGGGCGGCGATATTGGCCGCCTGGCCGATTACCGTGAAGTCCAGCCGTTCGCGGGAGCCGACGTTGCCGTAGGTCACCCGTCCATAGGCGATACCAATGGCGGCTTCGCAGCGGTGGCCGTCCGGCTGGCTGGCGATCTCCTCGAGCCGGGCAACGATGGCACGGGCGCTGCCCAGGGATTTCCTACGGGCTTTCTCCGGGTCGCTGCCGGCCGGGAACACTGCCAACACAGCATCGCCAATGAATTTCAGCACCTCGCCGCCGTGATCATGCACGATGGTCGAGGCGGTTTCGAAGAACTGGTTCAGAAGCGCGATATAGTCCTGGCGGCCCAGCTGCTCTTCCAGCCTGGTTGAACCACGCAGGTCGCAGAACATGATGGCAGCATCGATCTCGTCGCCGTCGCCGCGGCGGATTTCGCCGCCAAGCACCCGGGCGCCGGTGCGTTTTCCGACATATGTCTCAAGGAGCGACTGGGCGTTTTCACGCTGCATGAAGATTTCATAGTAGCGGGCGATCACGTCGGAGCACTCAAAGATCAGCCCGAGATTGGCGGTAGAAAAACCGTTCGGGTGGTTGCTGGTCAAGGTCAGAACATTGATGCGTCCGTCAGAGAAGCGCAGCGGCATGGCAACATAATCGGTGGCGCCTTCCCTGCGCAGGTCTTCGAGGATCGGGAAGGCATCGTCGGAGCAGCAGCTGCCGAGTCGGTGGCGCACGCCGCCCAAGCCGTTGGAGACATGGCGCAGCGGGCTGTTCTGATAGGCCGGGTGGTCGTGGATCTCGTAAGACGGTGCGTAGGTGGTGACCTCGCCTGTCTTCTTCTGCCAGATGAAGTTCTTGCCTGCGATCAGCGGATGCAAGGACCACGCCATGACCGAGAGGCGCGACAGGTAGATGCCCTGTTCGACGAACTTCTCTGCCAGGGCAGAGGTAAGCTCCTCGGGCGTTTGCACCAGGGCGGCCTGCCGCAGTAGCCAGTCGATCACCGGGCCGGAGATATTGCCATAGTCCGGCATCTCTACGGTATTGCTGCCCAGATCAAAATCTGCGTCCGCGCCCGGCATGAAACCGACATGGCCCGAAATGGCCGAGGCTTCAGGCATTGCATCCTCATAAGACCAAACGCCGTTTTGCACGCTGCCATCGGGCAGCAGAACGTCGCGGTAGCTGGCGGTGCCCTTGAACGGGCAGAAGGTCTGGAGATCCGTATGCAGGGAGAGGGGAGCCTGTATGTCTTCGGCCGGGAAATAAATTGCGGGGGGCAGGCGGGTTTCATACATCACCTTGGCGCGGGTGCTTTGCGCCAGGATGGAGCCATTTCGCCGGGCTGTGATCAGGCCCTGCAGCGGCTCGACAATGATGCCGTAGCCTTGCCGCCGTGGTTGCACCTGTGTGTCCATCCCCGAGGTCCCTGTCCTTATGCGGTACGTGCCAAAACCAGGACCGGCCGGCTTGGGCCGGTTTTGGGCTATTTGGGGTTTCGCAGCGGAAATTCCAGAGGGGCACACAGGATATTGAGCAAAGCGGAGCAGGCAGGCCACGCGTCAAACCATGCGGATCACGTCCTTGCTGATCGACAGGACGTAGCCGCGCTTGGCGATGTTCTTGACCAGAAGCTCGCTGACCATCTGGTTGCCCAAGGTGTCGCGCAGGCGCTT
>JBFOLS010000637.1:0-4292 GCA_040830225.1 Leisingera sp. | reverse complement strand
GGCGCACCACCACCGCAGACGGCGGCGCTGGCAACACCGGCAACTTCGACAACTTCGCCATTCAGTGGACCCAGGAAGCCGGCGATACCCGCTACCACATCGGCGCCCGCCACCTGAGCGCCGGGACCGGCGACGTGGATGACGAGCAGGGCTTTTTAGCTGGCCTGGCGCACTCATTCGACGGCGGCTTTGACGTCTACGGCGAAGTGGCCTCCTTCTCTAACGTTGGCGGCTCAGCCGACGACGGACTCTATGCCACTCTGACCGGCGCCTACAGCATCGGCAGCGTGTCTCTGTCCGGCGGCTACGTGCACCGAGATCTGGACACCTCCGGCGAAACGGACCTCATCACCATCGGTGCTGACTATGAGTTCGAAAACGGCTTTACCCTTGGCGGCGGCGTTGCCCGTGTTGATGAAGACGGCACCAAGAGCACCGTTCTTGGCGTGAACCTGATCATCCCGCTCGGCGCCTGAGTTTTCCCTCGGTTTTGTTTGGCATCGCCTGAACACCGCCGCACCCGGGGCCGCAAAGCTTTGCGGCCCCATTTTTTCAGGCGGATTGCCGCTCCGCCCCACAATCCCAAGTGTTTTACTCTGAATACCCCTTGAAACCCCAGCATTTCTGTCAGATATATTTCCCAACGGAATCACTTGGCCAATTGCGCCACCGGGCAAGGACGCAGCAGCATGATCGTTTGCCACTGCACGAACATATCGGACCACGACATCCGCGCAGCCATTGACTGGATGCGAAATGCCGACCCTGAAACAATAATCACCCCGGGAAAAATCTATCACGCCCTGGGAAAATCCGCCGACTGCGGCGGCTGCATGCCGCTTTTCCTCGACACGATGCGGTCCAGCAGTAAGCTGGAAGTACCTGCGCAGCTTACAAATTTGCGCGCAGCATCAATTCAGGAGACATATTATGCAGGGCGACGCCAAGGTTATCGACTATCTCAACAAAGCGCTGCGACATGAGCTGACAGCGGTCAGCCAGTACTGGCTGCATTACCGGCTGCAGGACGATTGGGGCCTCGGCAGCATGGCCAAGAAAAGCCGCGAGGAAAGCATCGAGGAGATGCAGCACGCGGACAAATTGATTGAAAGGATTCTGTTCCTCGGCGGTCACCCGAACCTGCAAAAGCTTGACCCACTGCGGATCGGCCAGACCCCGAAAGAAACCCTCGAATGCGACCTTGCCGCCGAAGTGGACGCCCGCGCGCTGTATAAGGAAGCCCGCGATGCCTGCAATGACGCAGGCGATTATGTCTCGATGAAGCTTTTTGAAGAGCTGATGGCGGATGAAGAAGGCCATATCGACTTCCTCGAAACGCAGCTTGAACTGCATGACCGGATCGGTGCCGAAAACTATGCCCAGCTCAACGCCACCAAGATGGCAGAGGTTGAAGACTAAACTGACGCTGGCTGCCGCGCTTGCGGCGGCCGCTCCCCTTGCGGCGCTGGACTTGGCCAGCCAATACCAGACAGAGCCGCATCTCTCCCCCCTGCCCCGCACCGACGCCGAACGCGCCCGGATTACCGCCGCAACAGCCCCGGCTGCGGATTTCTCCCAACCCGAACCTTTCGAAGACCTGCCGGCCGGCGCTGCCACCGTACGCGCCCGGAGCGACGACGAAGCATTCTCGCAGCATTCCGCCAACCTCTCATTTGAGCAGGAATTGGAGTTCAAACTCGGCAACGGGCTGTTCAAGAAGATCTGGGTGTTTTCACCCGCTTCCACCAAGGCGTCCGACGGGCTCGGCCCGCTCTACAATGCCCGCTCCTGCCAGCGCTGCCACCTGAAGGACGGCCGCGGCCATGTGCCGGAGCAGCCGGATTACGCCTCCACCACCATGTTCCTGCGCCTTTCCACCCCCGGTCCGGTGCCGCCGGAGCTGCAGGAAATCACAGATTACATCGGCACCGCCCCGGACCCGAATTACGGCGCCCAGCTGCAGGATTTCTCCGCCCCCGGCATCGCGCCCGAATACAAGCTTCAGGTTACCTATAAAGAATTTGAGGTTGCACTGAACGGCGGCGAAACCACCACCCTGCGCCGTCCCAGTTACACGGCAGCAAACCTCGGCTACGGACCGCTGGCAGAGGGCGCCATGCTCAGCCCCCGCGTCGCCCCGCCGATGATCGGCCTCGGCCTTCTGGAAGCAATCCCCACCGCCGACATCCTGGCCTATGCGGACGAAGACGACGCTAACGGCGACGGCATCTCCGGCCGCGCCAATCTGGTCTGGTCGCACGAGTTCAATCGCATCATGCTGGGCCGCTTCGGCCTCAAGGCCAGCACTCCCACGGTGCACCAGCAGTCCGCGGGCGCCTTTTCCGGCGATATCGGCATCTCCACCCCGCTGTTTCCGGCCCATGCCGGTGAATGCACCGGGCTTCAAACTGCCTGCCAGACCGCCCCGCACGGCGGCGGTGATTCCCGTGAAACCGAGATCGACCAGCCCAATATGGATTTGGTCACTTTCTACAGCCGCAACCTCGGCGTCCCCGCCCGCCGCAACACCGCTGCCCCCAAGGTGCTGCGCGGCAAACAGGTGTTCTATGACACGGGCTGCACCTCCTGCCATGTGCCGAAATACGTGACACACCGTCTGGAAAACCGCCCGGAACACAGCTTTCAGCTGATCTGGCCCTATTCCGACCTGCTGCTGCATGACATGGGCGAAGGCCTGGCCGACCACCGCCCCGAGGCCCGCGCCACGGGCCGTGAATGGCGCACCGCGCCGCTATGGGGAATCGGCCTTACCCAGCAGGTTTCCCCCCGCGCCACTTTCCTGCATGACGGCCGCGCCCGCACCCTGCTCGAAGCCATCCTCTGGCACGGCGGAGAAGCGGAAGCTGCCAGGGACAACGTTGTCGAGCTGGAACCAGCCGACCGGGCCGCTCTTATCACTTTCCTGGAAAGCCTCTGATTTCATGCGCAAACTCGCCCTGTCCCTCACACTGGCTGCCACCCCGCTCGCGGCTGCGACCCCCGCGGACCAGATCATCGATCAGCAGATCCTGCCCGCCTTCCAGGAACTGGCATCAGACTCAGCAGCTCTGGCCCGGGCGGCCCAGACAGATTGCGCGGCAGATTCCGAACTACTGCGCGGCGCCTACGGCGAAGCCTTCGACGCTTGGATCGCCGCCAGCCACTACCGCTTTGGCCCGACCGAAACAGACAGCCGCGCCTTTGCCCTCGCCTTTTGGCCCGACAGCCGCGGCAAGACCCCTAAGGCGCTCGGCAATCTGATCCGCACCGAAGACAGCGGCATCAGCGACCCCGCCCAATTCGCCACCTACTCCATCGCCGCCCGCGGCTTTTATGCTCTGGAGTATCTGCTCTATGATCCGCAGCTTTCCAGCGCGGGCAGCGCGGAATACCGCTGCGCCCTGACCCGCGCGATCAGCACCGATATCGCAGCAACCACGCAGGCGATCACCACTGACTGGCAGCAAAACTACGCCGATGAAATGCGCTCGCCGGGCAACCGCTACCAAAGTGATGCCGAAGTCACCCAAGAACTGTTCAAGGCGCTCAACACCGGCCTGCAGGTGCTGGACGACATGCGCCTCGGTCGCCCGCTGGGCACCTTCAACAAACCGCGCCCCGCCCGCGCCGAGGCCCGCCGCTCCGGCCGCAGCCTGCACCATGTGCTGGTCTCGCTGAACGCGCTGGAACCCTTGGCGCTGGCCCTTTCGAACGGCAACACAAAACTGCAGGCCAAGATCACCTCAGGCTTTACCAAGGCCCGCGAAAAGGCCGAGAACCTCGGCGACCCGGTCTTTGCCGGTGTTGCCGACCCCGCCAACCGCTTTCGCATTGAATCTCTGCAGCAGGAGATCAAGGATCTGCGCAGCCTGATGAATGACGAACTTGGACCCGCACTCGGCGTCGGCGCCGGCTTCAACTCGCTGGACGGCGACTAAGGGAAAGGGCAGCCCATGACCTCCCGTCGCGGATTTCTGACTGGCCTGCTGGCTGCGGGTTTCGCCCCGCAAGCCACTTGGGCCAGTGCAGGCAGCCCAGCCTTCCTGTCAGCAGGCAAGGATGCGGGCGGAAACTTCCTGCTCGCTGGCCTGACCCGCAGCGGAGAGATCCTGTTCCGCCACCCCCTGCCCGCCCGCGGCCACGCAGCAGCCGCCCACCCGGTCCGCCCCGAGGCGGTGGCCTTTGCCCGCCGCCCCGGCCGCTTTGCCGATGTCATCGACTGCCGCAGCGGCAGCGCCATTGCCCGTCTGCAGCCGCCTGCAGGCCACCACTTTTACGGCCACGGCACCTTC
>JBFOLS010000636.1:0-2081 GCA_040830225.1 Leisingera sp. | reverse complement strand
GCATCACCGTGTCGACGGTGCCATGCGGCGTGCGCGCTTTGTCCAGCAGGTCCTTGAGCCGGCCCTCGGCCTTCTCGTCGGGGATCATTTCAATCCATGCGCTCATCTGGGTCTCTCCGCGTTTGCCTGGGCAAAGAATAGGGGAAAGCTGCTCCTTAATGACAGTAGAAAATTCTACTGAGGTGAAAAATTCTTCTGGATCGGAATCAGCAGCCGCAGCTAACATCCGCGTGAGTTTCGCAAGGGAGGAGTGCGGTATGCTGGATCGGGATCTTCAGGCCGGGGCCCGGAATCTGCTGGTCAACTGCGGCGGCCTGCGCGCCGGGGACCGGCTGCTGGTCCTATGCGAGGATCCGGCAAACGGCTATTACGACCAGGCGATAGGCGATGCGGTGCTGGAAGGCGCGCGGGAACTGGGGATCGCGGCGCAGGCAGAGATCCTGCCGTTTGATCCTATGGGCGCGGCGCTGCCGTCTGATCTGGTGGCGCGGATGAAGACCGCGGACCGGGTGCTGTTCCTGTCGCGCAGCGGTGACCAGATCCGCTTCAACGCGGATATGCAGGGAATCCACCCGATCATGTCTTATGCGCTGGACGCGGGGATGCTGGCCTCTGGCTTTGGTCAGGCCAGCTATCAAGGGTTCGTGGCGCTGAAGGATGCGGTGAATGCGCTGTTTGCACAGGCCGGGCATATCCGGGTGACCTGCCTGCTGGGCACAGATTTCAGCGGGCCGGGAGCGGCCTATCCGAAATCCGGCGCGGCGGATGTCGCGGTGGCGCGGTTCCCGATGTCGGTGTTTGCACCGGTGCCCGCGCAGGGGTTCTCAGGCGTTGTCATGCAGGACGGGTTTCTGGTGGGAACCGGGTCGAAGTTTTATGAGCCTTACGGCTGCGACCTGCAAGCGCCTTTGGCAATTCATTTTCGGGACAACGTGCTGGAAAGGTTCGAGGGCCGCGAGATGGACGTGCATTGCGCCCGCATGCATTATGCCAAAGTAGGCGAGCAGTTCGGGTTGGACCCGCTGACCATGCATTCCTGGCACGCGGGCATTCATCCAGGCTGCGCCTATCAGGCACCGGCCGCTGAGAATTTCGTGCGCTGGAGCGGTGCAGCCTTTGGCAACCCGCGTCTGCTGCATTTCCACACTTGCGGCCACTACGCACCGGGAGAAATTTCGCTGAACGTGCTGGACCCGACCATCGAGATTGATGGTGTGCCGGTCTGGAAAGACGGAGTGTTCGATCCGCGGCTTGTGCCTGGCGGTTCTGAGCGCCTGGCGCAGCACCCTTGTATCCAGGCGGTGTTCCACGCCCCGGCGCAGGCGGTGGGGCAGGGACCTGGCGGGCGGCTTGCAGGCTGAAACCCGGCACGGACTTCAGCCATGATAAATCGATTTTTCATGGCCGGTTTCTTTGTCAGAAACCGGATTCCTTTCCTCCAGCCTCCGCCTTGATCTGCCGGGCAACACGGGTGCGGAACCGCATGGCACCCGCATCGAGACCCAGGTTGATATAGGGCGACTTACGCCCTGCCATGCCGGTCTGGACGTATTCCAGAACGTCCTTGTCTGCGGTAAAGGCCATCACCGCTCCCTCGAACATACGCTGCGACATCGCCTCGTCCTCAGCATGCATGTTTCGGTGCTGGAACCAGAAATAGCGGGACTGGCCGCCATCCACCGGGGTGATGAAATTGTAAGAGATGTTCACGAAGGCATTTGCGGAGAGCGGCACATCCTTGCCGCCTTCGCCTTCCGGCGCATAGACCGACATGTTGATGGCTGTGGCCGGCAGGCGGCATTCGTAATGCTGCTTGCGGTCGCAATTGGGGCCGAAGGGCAGCATCGGCTTGTAATAGGGGGCCGGCGGCTCGCCGTGGATCCAGCGCGAGACGACGACACCGTCTTCGGTTTCCTCCAGGTCCAGAGGCCGGTTGTCGGTGCCGGCCCCGGCGAATGAGGTCAGATGCACCCAAGCCACATGGCTGGGGTCCAGAAGGTTGTCGGTGATGTAGAGATAGTGGCAGGCCATCTCCATTGCGCCTTTGGCGGTCTTGCCCCAAGTGGGATTGTCGAAGTTCG
>JBFOLS010000635.1:0-6345 GCA_040830225.1 Leisingera sp. | reverse complement strand
TACAAAGACGTAACCCGGGGCGGTTCCGGCCATTACGAGGCGGTGCAGATCACCTTTGATCCGGCAAAGGTGTCGCGGGAGCGGCTTCTGGAACTGTTCTTCCGCTCGGTTGATCCCACCGATGCCGGCGGTCAGTTCTGCGACCGTGGTGAAAGCTACCGTACGGCAGTATTTGTCTCTAACCCGGAGGAAAAGACCCTCGCCGATCAGATCAAAGCCGAGGCCCAAGAGGCTTTGGGGCAGAAGATCGTGACACCGGTCCTGCAGGCAGGCACCTTCTACGAGGCAGAAGACTATCACCAGGATTACTACAGGGGTGAAAGCCTGGTGTTCACCCGCTTTGGCCCCAAGCGGCAGGCTGCGGCTTACAAGCGTTACCGAAAAGCTTGCGGCCGGGACGCGCGGGTGGCGCAGCTATGGGGAGATGATGCGCCCTTTGCCAAGGGACATTAAAGCTGGGTGCTGCTCCATTGGCCTGGCAGACAATTTCCCGGAGTACTTTGGACCAGAAAGAAGCAGGCCGTGCCGCGTCAGAAGCGGGCGGCCTGCACTTCGCTCATCTCGGGAATCACATCTGCAGTGCCGTGACGGGTCACCATCAGCGCCGCAGCGCGGCTGGCTTTTTCCATCGCCTCAGCCATTGTCAGGCCCTGATCCAGACCAGACAGTACATAGCCGGTGAACGTGTCGCCGGCCCCGGTGGTGTCAACGGCAGTGACTGGAAGCGCGGGCACGTCCCGGACTGAACCGGAGACCCCTTCGATATGCCGGGCGCCCTTGGCGCCAAGCGTGATGATCACATCCCTCACGCCAAAACCGCCTGGCGGCTTCCCCGTGGCTTGCTCAAGCTGCGCCGCCTCAACTTCGTTCAGGATCAGAAAATCAAGGAAAGGCAGCACTGCCTGCACCGCGTCTGCGTCAAAAGGAGCAGCCGCATAGCAGAGCCGCAAGCCCAGCCGCCTGCCCAGCTCTGCCGCCTCCGCCTGCAGGTTGGTTTCATTCTGCATCACCAGAATATCACCTGCCTTGGCCTTGGAGAGAGCCTGGGTCAGCTGCTCCGCAGCAAGAGTGCGGTTGGCGCCGGGAAACAAGATGATCTGGTTTTCACCGCCCGGTTCAACCGCGATGATCGCATGTCCTGTCGGTGTCTCTGTTTCAATGACATGGCCCGTATCCACGCCGTAAACCGCCAGCCTTTCCCGGGCCCAAAGCCCATCCGGGCCGACGGCACCGATGTGAAAAACCTCGCTGCCCGCGCGGGCGGCGGCAACCGACATGTTGGCGCCCTTGCCGCCCAGGAACCTGTCCAGGCTGGAGGCGGCAAGAGTTTCCCCTGCCGCCGGCAGATGCGGCATGGTATAAACCATATCCGCGTTTATCGAGCCCAGATTCCAGATCGCCATATCAGATCACCCGATGTTGCAGGCCGCCAGCACCGCCATATTCAGAATGTCGTTGGTGGTCGAGGTTGTCGAGCAGATCTGGATTGGTTTGTCGATACCCGACAAAATCGGACCAACCACTGTGGCGCCGCCCATCTCTTGCATCAGCTTGACCGAAATCGAGGCGGAGTGGCGGGCCGGCACGATCAGGATGTTGGCTGGACCGGTCAGACGCTGAAACGGGTAATACTTCTGAGCCCGCTCATTGAGCGCCACATCGACAGTCATCTCGCCTTCGTATTCGAAATCGACCCCGCGCTGATCCAGCACTGTGGGGGCGACATGCATTTTCTCGGCACGCTCCGACACCGGGTAGCCGAAGGTGGAGAAACTGACAAAAGCAACCCGCGGCTCTAGCCCCATGTGACGGGCGACGCCGGCGGCGCGTTCGGCGATGTTGGCCAAATGGTTTTCGTCCGGCCATTCATGCACCAGAGTATCGCCAATCAGAACGATCCGTCCCTTGTGCAACAATGCAGTAACACCGGCCACGCCATGAGCTGCATCGGCATCAAAGACATGGTTGATCCGCTCCAGCACATGGGCGGATTTGCGGGTGGCGCCGGTCACCAGACCGTCACCGTGGCCATGCGCCAGCATCAAGCTCGAGAACACATGCCGGTCGCGGCCAACCAAGCGGTGGATGTCCTTGTGGTCGAAACCCTTGCGCTGCAGGCGGCTGTAGAGGAAGTCCTTGTAAGCATCGAAATGCGGGGTGTTGGCAGCGTTGACCACTTCCAGCTCACGTACTGCATCGCCCATGCCGGCTTTCTCCAGCTTGGCGCGCACGTCGTCCGGACGGCCCACCACCAGCGACTTGCCGAAGCCCGAGCGCTGGTACATCACCGCCGCGCGCAGGGCGCGGGGATCGTCGCCCTCGGCAAAGATCATCCGCGACTGGGCCGAACGGGCCCGTGCGTTGAGGCCGCGCAGGATTGAAGCGGTCGGGTCCATGCGGGACTTGAGGCCAACCTCATAGGCATCCATGTCGACAATCGGACGGCGCGCGGCCCCTGTGTCCATACCGGCCTTGGCAACTGCCGGCGGGATCCGGTGGATCAGCCGCGGGTCAAACGGGGTCGGAATGATGTAATCGCGGCCAAAGGACAGCGACTTGCCATAAGCCAACGCCACCTCGTCCGGCACATCTTCGCGTGCCAGAGCCGCCAGGGCATGCGCACAGGCGATCTTCATCTCGTCATTGATGGCACGGGCGTGAATATCCAGCGCTCCGCGGAACAGATAAGGGAAGCCCAGCACGTTGTTGACCTGGTTCGGGTAGTCCGAACGGCCGGTGGCGACGATGGCATCCACACGCACCTCATGTGCCTCTTCCGGAGTGATCTCGGGATCCGGGTTGGCCATGGCAAAGATCACCGGGTTGTCGGCCATCGAGGCCACCATTTCCTGGGTCACCGCGCCTTTAACCGACACGCCCAGGAACACATCCGCGCCGCGCATGGCTTCTTCCAGCGTGCGCAGATCGGTGCTGATCGCATGGGCTGATTTCCACTGGTTCATGCCCTCGGTGCGGCCCTGGAAAATCACGCCCTTGGTGTCGCAGACGATGCAGTTCTCATGCCGCGCACCCATCGCCTTCAGCAGCTCGATACAGGCAATGCCCGCCGCGCCGGCACCGTTGAGGACGATTTTCACGTCTTCAATCTTCTTGCCCGAGAGATGCAGCGCGTTGATCAGGCCAGCCGCACAGATCACTGCGGTGCCGTGCTGGTCATCGTGGAAGACCGGAATGTCCATCTCTTCCTTGAGGCGCTGCTCAATGATGAAACACTCGGGCGCCTTGATGTCTTCCAGGTTGATGCCGCCAAAGGTCGGCCCCATCAGCCGGACCGCCTCGATGAACTTGTCCGGATCTTCGGTATCCAGCTCGATATCGATCGAGTTCACATCGGCAAACCGTTTAAACAGGACCGACTTGCCCTCCATCACCGGTTTGGAGCCCAGCGCCCCCAAATTGCCCAGGCCCAGCACTGCTGTGCCGTTGGAGATAACCGCAACCAGGTTGCCCTTGTTGGTATAATCATAGGCAGTTTCGGGGTTTTCCGCGATCGCTTCACAGGGAACCGCCACACCCGGAGAGTAGGCCAGCGACAGGTCCCGCTGCGTGGTCATCGGGACGGTGGCGTTGATCTCCCATTTGCCCGGCGTCGGCTGCAGGTGGAATGCCAGGGCTTCTTCGTTGGTGATCTTTGATTTGGGCATTTAAACTCGTGTCCTCTCCTCGTCGGAGACCGTCTTATCCCAGCCAACCGCGGCCCTCAATCAAGGGTTTCAAGAATCTGTATAGCCAGAATTGAGAAAAAAGCGGCTAAAACACGATGAATACCGTCAAGGTTTCGCCTCAAAGTAGACCGCCCTCCGCTGCAATTGTTTAGTAGATGTTAACCCGCACCTGTCTGCCAGGTGGCGCTGCGGCTCAGAACCAAGGCCGGAAATGCACCCGTCAGAACGACGTCTGTCCGCCTGGAAACCAGGCTTAGGATCAAAGGAATAATGAGGAATGATAAGCATCCACAACAATTCCGGTGCGATGGTTGCCTTACAGACCTTGGGCGATGTCAACACCCAGCTCAATGACGTTCAGGACGACATATCGACCGGTCAGGAAGTCAATACTGCCCAAAACAATGCAGCTCTTTGGGCAATCTCCGAACTAATGAACTCTGACATTTCCGGTCTGAGGTCTGTCTCGGAATCACTTTCCCTCGGAGAAGCAACAGTGGCCGTAGCCTCTGCCGGGGCGGAGCAAATCACCGAAACCCTGTCCGAAATGAGGTCGTTGGCGATTATGGCCAGCAGCGGCATGGGCGACTTCAGCAAGTATGAAGCCGCCCTTGCAAGTAAGACCGAGCAGATCAATTCGATCATTTCTTCTTCCGGCTTCAACGGGGTGAACCTGTTGAAAGCCGACGTCGACGGAGCTGGCGGCACGTCGTTGACCGTAGCCTCCTCTCTGCCCGGTACGGGCAGCCTCTCCACGCTCAGCGTTGATGGCGTCGATTTCGAAAGCAGCCCGCTGTTTGATCTTGGCAGCCGGACAGCCATCACTGACAGCGCAAGTGCGTTGACAGCCTTGGGAGAGATCGAAGGGTTTCTGTCCTATGCGGTCGATAGTTCTGCCGCCCTGGGTGCCAGCGCCAACACGCTTGCCGGGCAAGGCGACTTTATCAGCAAAGTGTCAGACTCGATCACCCAGGGCGTCAGTTCGATGATTGACACTAATATGGAGGAGGCCGCAGCCCAATGGCGTGCCCTGCAGGCTCAGCAACAGCTGAGCACCGTGGCGCTCTCCATCGCCAACTCCATGCCAGACACGCTGCGCAACCTCTACTGACAGCGGCCTGCCGCCGGAGCCCCCGGCGGCAGCTACATCCGGGTTTCCCTCGGACTCCCCCCAATGTAAATGTCATGCAATGACGACCCCGGGGGACTTTTCATGACCGTAACGCCCATGATGGCGCAGTATCTCGAGATCAAAGCAGCGCATGCGGACGCGCTGCTTTTTTACCGAATGGGCGATTTCTATGAGATGTTCTTCGAGGACGCGGTGAATGCGGCCGAGGCCCTGGACATCGCGCTGACCAAACGCGGCAAACACAACGGTGAAGACATCCCTATGTGCGGCGTGCCGGTCCATGCTGCCGAGGGTTATCTGCTGACCCTGATCCGAAAGGGCTTCCGCGTCGCCGTGGGCGAACAGATGGAAAGCCCGGCCGAGGCCAAGAAACGCGGCTCCAAATCGGTGGTTAAACGCGATGTGGTGCGGCTGGTGACGCCCGGAACCCTGACCGAAGACTCCCTGCTGGAAGCACGGCGCCACAACTTCCTGGTCTCCTATTCCGAACTGCGCGACGAAGCTGCCCTGGCTTGGGCCGATATCTCCACCGGCGCGTTTCACGTGATGCCGGTTGCCCGGGTCCGCCTGTCTCCCGAGCTGGCCCGCCTCGGCCCCTCCGAATTGATCGTTGCCGACGGCCCTGCCTATGACGCCGCTCTGCCGCTGGCCGATGAATACAAGATCCCGCTGACCCCGCTGGGCAAGGCAAGCTTTGACAGCACCGCGGCGGAAAAACGCATCTGCAGCCTGTTCAACGTCGGCGCCTTGGACGGCTTCGGCACCTTCACCCGCGCGGAAGTCTCCGCCATGGGCGCGCTGATCGACTATCTGGAGATTACACAAAAGGGAAAGCTGCCGCTTCTTCAACCGCCGCAGCAGGAGGCCCAGGACCGGGTGGTGCAGATTGACGCTGCCACCCGCCGCAATCTGGAACTGACCCGCTCGCTTTCCGGCGGCCGGGCCGGCTCGCTTCTGTCGGTGGTGGACCGTACCGTCACCCCCGGCGGCGCCCGTCTGCTGGAACAGCGCTTGTCCAGCCCCTCGCGCAGTCTGGATGTAATCCACCAGCGCCTTGCCGCCTTGGATTTCACTTTTGATCAGACGCAGACTGCTGAAGACCTGCGCGGTGCATTGCGCAAAACACCAGACCTTGACCGAGCATTGTCACGCCTCGCCTTGGAGCGCGGCGGTCCCCGCGACCTAGCCGCCATCCGAAACGGGCTTTCCCAGGCAGAGGTGATTGCTGAGCTCTGCACCGGTCAGGACCTGCCCGAGCTGATGGCCCGCGCCATATCCGATCTGCAGGGATTCGATGACCTGCTTTCCCTGCTGGACGCAGCGCTGATTGCCGAACCGCCCCTGCTGGCCCGCGACGGGGGCTTCATCGCCACCGGCTATGATGCAGAACTGGACGAGGCCCGCACCCTGCGCGACGAAGGCCGCTCGGTCATTGCTTCGATGCAGAAGCAATACGCCGAACACACCGGCGTTGCCTCTCTGAAGATCAAGCACAATAACGTGCTGGGCTATTTCATCGAAACCACC
>JBFOLS010000634.1:0-5142 GCA_040830225.1 Leisingera sp. | reverse complement strand
GGGGAAATGATGAAGGAGTTCCGCACCGACGATCGGGATGCGCTGGGGTCCTACATAATCGACCCCTCCCGCCGCGGAACGCTGGAGGCCATCGCCGAGGTGCCCGAGGGTGTCTACAAGAATGTCCTCAAGATGGATGGCTATGAGAATGAGCTGGAGCTGCATGCGACGCTGACCGTCACCAAAGATGGCATGCATGTGGATTTCACCGGCACCTCGGGTTGCTCGAAAAAGGGCATCAACGTGCCTTTGAATTATGCAACTGCTTACACTGTGTTTGCCCTGCGCTGCATAGTCGGGCCGGATATCCCGAACAATGCCGGTAGCTTGGAGCTGTTCACGGTGGATGGCCCCAGGGGCTGCATCCTGAATGCGCAGCGCCCGGTGCCGGTGGCAATGCGCCACACGCTGGGGCAGGTGACGCCGGATCTGGTGCTGGGCTGCCTGCATCAGGCGCTGCCGGACCAGGTGCCGGCGGAGGGTGCGTCCTGCATGTTCGATCTGCCGATGCGCCACGCACCCGAGGTGGCCCGTGACGGCGGCCGCGAGTTCGCCATCGAGCCGGTCCACAACGGCGGCACCGGTGCGCGGCCTCAAGCGGACGGGTTGTCGGCAGCGGCATTTCCCTCGGGCGTTTATGGATCTCAGGTGGAGATCACCGAGGCGGTTGCCCCGGTGGTGATGTGGCGGCGCGAGCTGCGGCCCGACTCTGGCGGTGCCGGCAAGTACCGCGGCGGCCTTGGCCAGCGGATCGAGATTGCGGCGTCCAATGATGCGCCTTTCATCGTGTTCCTCTCTGTAGAACGGCTGAAGTTCCCGGCGCTTGGCCGCATGGGCGGGCAACCCGGCGCCCCAGGCCGCATCCGCTTCCGCGACGGGGAGCAAGACATCCCCGGCAAGGGAGAGCTGAGGGTGGAAGCAGGCGACTACCTGATCTTTGAAACCCCCGGCGGCGGCGGCTTTGGCGACCCGGCGGAACGAGACCCGGACGCCCTGGCGCTGGACCTGAAGCGCGGCCTGGTCACGCAAGAAGGTGCAAGCGCCTATGGAGGTGGCAAATGATCCGCGCGGTTCCCCATGTTGCCGCCATGGCGCCTTATGCGCTGGCGGATCTCGGCGGCGAGGGGGTCATTTCCCTCGCCCAGAACGAAAGCGCCTTTGCGGCCAGCCCCGCCGCGATTGCGGCGGGCAAGGCGGAGCTGGAGCAGATGCCGCTCTATCCGGACCCGGAGTGGCCGGATCTGCGCGCGGCGGTGGCCGAAGTGCACGGGCTGGACCCGGCCAAGGTGCTGTGCGGCGCGGGCTCGATGGAGCTGATCGGCTGCCTGATCCGTGCCTTTGCCGGGCCGGGCGACCGGGTGCTGGGCACCGATTACGGCTATGCCTTTGTGTCCTCAGCTTCGGCCCAAGTGCAGGCGGATTACGTCAAGGCGCGCGAGCGCGAGCTGACGGTTACGGTGGATGACATCCTCGCCGCTGTCACGCCGGAGACGCGGATTGTCTTTGTCTGCAACCCGGGCAATCCGACCGGCACGCTGATTCCCAATTCCGAGATCCTGCGCCTGCGCGAAGGGCTCTCAGCGGATGTGCTGCTGGTGGTCGACCAGGCCTATGCCGAATTTGCCGACGAGGAAAACAACCCCGCCGAAATCTTCGCGCTTGTAGAACGCGGCGATACGGTGGTGATGCGCACGCTCTCCAAGGCTTTTGGCCTGGCAGGCGCCCGGGCCGGCTGGGGCTACTTCCCGCCTGAGATTGCCGGCGAAGTGCGCAAGCTGCTGAACCCCAACAACATTTCCATCCCCTCGCAAGCAATGGCAGCAGCGGCGATGCGCGATCAGGCGCATATGCGCGATGTGGTCGCCAAAACTGCAGCCATCCGCGACAGCTTTGCCGGAGGCTGCCGCGCGCTGGGTCTGGAGGTGCCGCAAAGCCACACCAACTTTGTGCTGATGCGCTTTGCCTCGCCCGAGCAGGCGCAGGCGGCAGACGCGGCCTTGCGGGCAGAAAAACTGCTGATGCGCGGCATGGGCGGCTATGGCCTGGGTAACTGCCTACGCGCCACCATCTGCAGCCAGGAGATCATGGACCGCGCCCTGGAGGTGCTGAAAGGAGTGCTGAAATGACCCATGAGACGCGCACCCGTGCCAAGATCGGTGTGCTGGTGCCCTTCACCAACACCAACCTGGAGCCGGACATGATGCTGATGCGCTGTCTGGACACCACGGTGCATTTCCAGCGCATGGGCGGTTATGACGTGGATGAAATCCCCGGCTCCAACCAGATGGCCGGGCTGGGTGCCTCCGACATCAGCCAGGACCTCAAGATGATCTCGGGCGTGCGGCCCGACGTGGTGCTTTACGGCTGCACCTCGGCGACGCTGACCCACGGGCCGGGTTTTGATGAGCAATTGGCAAAGGACATCAAAGCAGGCTCCGGGGCGCTCTCCTTCACCGCCGCGGGCGCGCTGGTTGAGGCAATCAAGGCTCTGGGGGCAACCAAAGTGGGGTTCTCCTCTCCCTACCTTGGCGAGATAAACACACAGGCGATGGATTTCCTGGCACAGAACCAGATTGCCACGGTGAAATGCGCCGATGTCGGCCGCGAGCTGGGCAACTACGGCCAGGGCGAGCTGACCCCGGATGAGGTCTTTGATCTGGCTTGCCAGGCGGACCACCCGGAGGCCCAGGCCATCGTGCTCAGCTGCACCGACATGCGATCGGTCGAGGCGGTTGACCGCATTGAAGCAGCGCTCGGTAAGCCGGTGGTCACCTCCAACCAGGCAATGATGTTTGCAGTTATGCGGGCGCTTGGGCTGCCGCGCCAAGGCAATGTGCCGGGCCGCCTGTTCGATCTGCTCTAGCGGCTGGCATCAGGGGGCTTTGACATCGCATGCAAGACCTCCCGGCCAGGAATACGGGGAGGTTAAAAAACATGCACTGCACAAGCTTGGTAGATTTCGTGTGGTTTTCTCTCGCCAGATAGGAGTGGGCGCGGGTTAACGCCCTCTGCGGTGCCGAGGCAGTTGAATTCAGCTAGTGTCAGTTCCAAACACCGAAGATCCCAATGTCGTTACGGCCGGGTGCGGAGTTGTCTAGCAGCAGGGATGAACCCCTTCCTCGGCGAAAGTAGTGGCCCAGGTTTAGGGGGCAAAGACACTTGTTGCAGGTGAACAGGCGAACTAGGCAGCTCTGTTATAAGATGCAGGTGTGCAATTCCCACGCTCTTTGTTTTGCAAAAGCGAACTTTATCTATTGTTGGAAGCGGCTAAGTCTTTTTTACATTATGCACCGCAAACTAGCGTCGTTCCGCTTCTTGTAAATTTGTGCTCCTTGCAGCAAACGACGGCTCTTCCAAGAGCCTAAAGCAACATCCTGCCATCTGCCACTCCTATGAAAACCAAAGCTCAAACGACAATCACCCCTCGGCTGGCGGCAATTGCCACAGCCTGAGTTGTGTTCGTTGCAGACAGCTTGCTGCGCGCTGTTTCGATGTACGTTCGCAGCGTGCTTTCGGAAATTCCCAGTCTAACTGCCGCTTCCGCCCGACTGCATCCCTGGGCCAGCAACGCCAGAGCATCGACCTCCCGCCTTCTGAGCAAAGGGATAGCCTGAGGAACCAGTTCCGGCTGCAATTGCAAGGCTTTTGCATTAAAGGCATGCGCGGTCAGGATCAGATCTCTGGTCCGCTGGCTGGTGAACTCGTGCCAGGTTTCGTCGTTGCAGGACTTGTTGACCGAGAACACAGCAAATTGGCCATGAGGGCCGCGTATGGGAATTGACAACCCCTGATCTCCGATCCCGTGGGCTTGTGCGTCTGCAATAAACTTCCTCACAGACACATGAGACCAATCCAGGCGCTTCCAATCCACCGGGTGGAAGCAATTCCGGCTGCGCTGGATCACAGGATCAACTCTTGCGTATCCTTGTTCGAGGTACCGGGTGATCCAATCTGCCGGGTAGGTACTCCAGCCGAACTGTTGCCCCGGACTGCATATAACGTGGTAGATTGTATGGTCGGCTCCAAAACACTGATTGATCAATAGTGTGATCTGATGGCGGAGCACATCCAGGGACGCAGTCGTTTCTATTTCATCCAAAAGTTCTGCTGTTGAACCAGAGATCCCGCAGGCACCTTGGACGTCCTGTTCTGCACGGCGAAGAAAATTCTGGACTTTGCCAGAGGCAGGATTCTGGCAGTGGGCGAACGGAAGCAACGATGACATGGCAGAAATCCAAATTTCCATGAGCAGAGTGCCCTTAGGTAACGTACGCCAAGCGGGAAACATAGCTGCTGATCCACCCTACACGGAAATAGTGAGTGATTTCAGTGCAAGTATTTGAAAATACGTAAACTGGACAACTTCATTACCATTCCAACCGGGGCCAGATTGGCAGGTTCTGCGTGTGTATCAGATCGTCTAAGCATTAGGAACCGACAACCGATTTTTGTTTCTCATCACTCAGGCTTTACCCTTCTATGAACAATCTAACCTAAGCTGTGACGTACGCCCGACACGGATCGAAGGCTGAACAAACACCCAGTTGCAGCCTCTAGCCTGGTAGAGCAGCATCTAGCTTCGCCACTTAGCGCTACCCACCGACAATCCCAAAACCCCGCTCAGCAAAGAGCGGCATCCCGCGGTTTGCACCGCGAGACATCTCTCGTGCATCCACTTAAACTGAAAGGACATAGATAATGCACACTTCAAAGACCCTGAAAGTGGGAGCCGCAGCTGCTGCGCTCGCAGTGATTGGCACCGGCGCGATGGCGGCCGGTTCAGACACTGGTGTTGAAGCAGGTTTCTATGCTGCTGGCCAGGATCTGCAAACCATCGTCGAAGGCGCCGGTGGCTACCTGATCATGATCGTTTCGATCATCATCGGCGGCATCACCCTGGCGGTGACTGGCCGCTGGAACCAGGTTGCCATTGCCGTGGGCGTTGCGCTCTTCCTGGGTTACGGCCTGCAGACCGTGACAAGCCTCGGCGGTGTCACCGCGGACACCGGAATGCTGGAGCTGTCGGCTGTCGAAATTCCGGCCGCCGCGTCCACCATTCAGTAATCTGGATTGGCTTCCCGTGCCGTCTCGGCGCGGGAAGCACCCTCTGGAAGGAAGTGTCATGAGCAACGTCGTCAAAGT
>JBFOLS010000633.1:0-3757 GCA_040830225.1 Leisingera sp. | reverse complement strand
GCCTGCCGCTGCGGGGCCATTTCTTTGTTACCTGAAAAATGATGGAGATCCGCAATGGCCGGTTCATCCCTCGTGCTGTCCGACGGCAGCCGCCTCAGCGCGCTTGACCGCAGCCTCTACCGCCTCGAACAGCCCCTTGCCCTGCTCAGCGGCCTGGCCGTGTTTTCCCTGATGCTGCTTGCAGTGGGGTCCGTGGGCGGCCGCAACCTTTTCAACAGCCCCCTGCCCGGCTACGTCGACTGGATCGAACAGGCCATGCCGCTGATTGCCTTCATGGGCATCTCCTTCACCCAGCGCGACGGCGGCCACATCCGCATGGACATGCTGGTCGGAGCCCTGAAGGGCCGGGCGCTCTATCTGGCCGAATTTGCAACCACAGCCGTGATCCTGCTGCTGATGGTGCTGATGGTTTGGGGCAGCTGGGCGCACTTCCAGCGCAGCTTCGACTTCGCGGCCCCCTGGTGGAGCGCCGACAGTTCGATGGATATCTCACTGCCGCTCTGGCCTGCGAAACTGCTGGCGCCGGTGGCGTTCAGCGTGCTGTGCCTGCGCCTTTCACTGCAGCTCTGGGCCTACGGGCGCGCCCTGCGCAGCGGCACCGACCGCCCCGTCGCCGTCCCGATGATTGCCAATGCCGCCACCCAGGCGGCGATGGAGGCGGATCACGTCTCCGGCCACGACAGCTGAGGAAACACCGACATGGAACCGATTGAAATTGGCCTGACCGTCTCTGCCGGGCTGCTGGTGCTGGTCATCCTGGGCATGCGCGTGGCCTTTGCCGCCGCCGCCGCGGGCATGATCGGCCTCATCTGGATCTTCTGGGCCAAGTTCGGCTATGACCCGGCCCGTTTCACCAAGGCGCTGACCATTGCCGTCAAGACCGCAGGCCAGGTGCCGCATTCCAAGGTCTCCAGCCAGGCGCTGAGCCTCATTCCCACCTTCATCCTGATCGGCTATCTCGCCTATTACGCGGGCCTCACACGGGCGCTGTTCGAAGCCGCCAAGCGCTGGATGGCCTGGGTGCCGGGCGGGCTGGCGGTCTCAACCGTCTTTGCCACTGCCGGCTTTGCCGCGGTCTCCGGTGCCTCCGTGGCGACCTCCGCCGTCTTTGCCCGCATTGCCATCCCCGAGATGCTCTCCATCGGCTATGACAAGCGCTTTGCCGCAGGCGTCGTGGCAGCAGGCGGCACCCTGGCCTCGCTGATCCCGCCCTCGGCCATCCTGGTGATCTATGCGATCATCGTTGAACAGGACGTCGGCAAGCTGCTGCTTGCGGGCTTCATCCCCGGCGCCTTCTCGGCGGTGATCTACGGCCTGCTGATCATCGGCATGGCGGTGGTCATCAAGGACTTCGGCCCCCGCGTCACCGGTTTTACCTGGCGCCAGCGCTTTGCTGCCCTGCCGCCGGCCCTGCCCATCGTCTTTGTCGTCGTGACCATCATCTTCTTTGTCTACAATCCCTTTGGCGGCGACGCCTGGGGCACCCCCACCGAGGGCGGAGCCATCGGCGCCTTTGTGGTCTTTCTGATGGCGCTGCGCCACGGCATGCGCTGGCGGGAGCTGAAGGATGCGCTGCTGGAAACCGCCAAGCTCAGCGTGATGATCTTCACCATCATCTGGGGCGTTCTGGTCTACGTCCGCTTTCTGGGCTTTGCCGATCTGCCCGGCGCTTTTGCCGATTGGATCACCTCTTTGAAGATGAGCCCGATGCTGATCCTGATCTGCATTCTGCTGGCCTATGCGCTGCTGGGCATGTTCATGGACGCCATCGGCATGCTGCTCTTGACCCTGCCGGTGGTCTACCCGGCGGTGATGGCGCTGAACGGGGGCGAGGCGGTTTCGGCTGCGGACAGCGCCTTTGGCATGTCCGGCCCGATGTGCGCGATCTGGTTCGGCATCCTGGTGGTGAAAATGGCCGAGTTCTGCCTGATCACCCCGCCCATCGGCCTCAACTGCTTTGTGGTGGCCGGCGTGCGCGACGAGTTGAGCGTGCAGGATGTCTTCAAGGGCGTCACCCCCTTCTTCATTGCCGATGCCGCCACCATCGCGCTTCTGGTCGCCTTCCCGGCCATCGTGCTCTGGCTGCCGGGGCAGGTCTGACGCTGCCTCGCAGGCCCGCAGAAGCCGGCCGGGTTTCCGGCTTCTGCGGGCCTTTCGGAATCTTCGCCTGGCAAGGGCTGACCCATGCTCGGTTCCGGGTTCAAGCCGGTCATCGCCAACGGGTTGTTTCCTGTGCTAGTCTGCCAATCGGATTGCATAAAATGACCCCGCACCTGGCAAATATCCCGACGATCGAAACTGAGCGCCTGCGCCTGAGGGCACCGGTTGCTTCTGATTTCCAGCGGTACGCCGAATTCCGCATGTCGGATCGGGCGTCCGGTGTCGGCGGGCCATTTTCCCGCGCCGAAGCATACTCACAATTCGGGGAGCTGTTTGGGCATTGGATTCTGCGGGGCTATGGCCGTTGGATTGTTGCGGACCGCCATAGCGATGAGCCGCTGGGCGTTGCCGGGCTTTGGTATCCAGAAGGCTGGCCTGAACCGGAGATCGCATGGTCTGTTTTTGAGGGAGGCGAAGGCAAAGGCATTGCCTTCGAAGCGTCTCTTTCGGCCCGTGAGTTCGCATACTCTGAACTTGGCTGGACAACTGCCGCCAGCCTGATCCTCGAGGGCAATGCACGGTCATTCGCGCTCGCCCGCCGTTTGGGGGCAAAATTCGAGACCACATTTCAGCACCAAACCCTGGGAGCGATGCAGGTCTGGCGTCACCCCGGACCCGGCGAAGGGCCTTTCTGACGGCGTGGCGGAAGAATAGGGCCATCCTCCGGCACCGGTGCCCAGGAGGCGTTTTTGTGCTTCAGAACCGGTATCAGGCCGACCCGGTGCAGTGCGCAGCCGGCCCGGCGCGCCAGCCAAGCGGCTCAGCTTATCTCCAGGTCCAAAGTCACAGGGAAATGGTCGGAAGCGTTCAAGAGCGCCTCGCGCATCTCTTCGTCCTTGTAGCATTCCGCGTCTTCGAACGGGTGCCAGATGCGCCACGCAGGCCGCAGGGCCATCAGATTGTGCGAGACCATTACGTAGTCCAGCAGCGCCAGGAAAAAACGTTTTGCCTCAGCATCATAGAACCGGGAGGTGCTGGGCAGCGAGATGGCGTGCGGGCGCAGCTGGCTTTGCGCATGGGGATCATTCAGCAAATCCCCCATCACGATCTCAACCGAAGACTGGCCAAACAGCTTCTCGTACTGATCAAGGCCGGGGCCATCGTTCAGGTCGCCCAGAACAATCACGTGCTCGCCCGCCTCCACATGTTCCTTCACCCGCCGGTGCAGCCAGATCGCCTGTGCCAGCTGCTTGCGCCGGTTGGCGATGGAAACCGCAGTGATCTCGTCATGGTTCTTGGCGCCATGCGGTGACTTGGACTTCAGATGGGCACCGATCATCCGCAGGGTTGTTCCGCCCTTGGTGGTGACCCCCAGTTCCAGCGGCGGCTTGGAGAACTCCACCTGATCCAGCCGTTCATCCACGTCGAGGTCGATTTCGAACACGCCGTCAAACCGCGGGGCCGTTTCACTGGACCTGGCATCATGCACCGCATCCATCTTGTCCGGATCATACAGCAGCGCAATTTCCTGGTGGGTGTCATTCGGGTAGCCGCTCACCGCTTCGCGGGCGCGCAGGCCTGCCTCCGCGGCAAAGTTCTCCAGCGCCCGGGTGGTGCGCTGGGTGCGGCCGGTGTTGGGCGCCTCGATCACCATGAT
>JBFOLS010000632.1:0-5046 GCA_040830225.1 Leisingera sp. | reverse complement strand
GTCCTCGAAGTTGCCCTCGAACCACTCCACATGGGCGTCGCCCTCAAAGGCCAGGATGTGGGTGCAGATCCGGTCGAGGAAGAAACGGTCGTGCGAGATCACCACGGCGCAGCCGGCGAAATCGACCAGCGCGTCTTCCAGTGCCCGCAGGGTCTCCACGTCGAGGTCGTTGGTCGGTTCGTCCAAGAGCAGCACGTTGCCGCCCTCTTTCAGAAGCCGCGCCATGTGGACCCTGTTGCGCTCACCGCCGGACAGCAGGTTCAGCGGTTTCTGCTGGTCGCCGCCCTTGAAGTTGAAGGAGGAGCAATAGGCGCGGGAGTTCACCTGCGCGTCGCCCAGCTCGATGATCTCGGCGCCGCCGGAAATCGCTTCCCAGACGGTTTCATTGTCCTTCAGGTCATCGCGGGACTGGTCGACATAAGACAGCTTTACGGTGTCGCCGTATTCGACGGTGCCGGAATCGGGCTGCTCCTGGCCGGTCAGCATCTTGAACAGGGTCGATTTACCGGCGCCGTTGGGGCCGATCACGCCGACAATTCCGCCGGGCGGCAGCGAGAACTCCAGGCCCTCAATCAGCTGCTTGTCGCCATAGTGCTTGGCGAGGCCGTTGACCTCGATCACCTTGGAACCCAGGCGCGGGCCGTTCGGAATGACGATCTGGGCGCGGCCGACCTTCTCGCGTTCGGACTGCGATGCCATCTCGTTATAGGCGGCAATACGGGCCTTGGATTTTGCCTGGCGGGCTTTCTGGCCCTGCTGCATCCATTCCAGTTCGCGCTCCAGCGTCTTCTGCTTGGCCTTGTCCTCGCGGGCTTCCTGTTGCAGGCGTTTTGCCTTCTGCTCCAGCCAGGCCGAATAGTTGCCCTCGTAAGGAATACCGCGGCCGCGGTCGAGCTCCAGGATCCAGCCGGTGATATCGTCCAGGAAGTAACGGTCGTGGGTGACGCAGAGGATGGTGCCCTTGTAGTCAATCAGGTGCTGCTGCAGCCAGGCGATGGTTTCGGCGTCCAGGTGGTTGGTCGGTTCGTCAAGCAGCAGCATGTCGGGGGCTTCGAGCAGCAGCTTGCACAGCGCCACCCGGCGGCGCTCACCGCCCGAGAGTTTGGAGACATCCGCATCATCCGGCGGGCAGCGCAGCGCCTCCATCGACACATCGACCTGGCTGTCCAGATCCCACAGGTTTTCCGCATCTATGGCGTCCTGCAGCTCGGTCATCTCGGCCATCAGCTCATCGGTGTAGTTCTCGGCCATCTCCACCGCGATCTGGTTGAAGCGGTCGACCTTGTCCTTCTTCTCCTTGACGCCAAGCATGACATTTTCACGCACGCTGAGGCTCTCGTCCAGCTGCGGCTCCTGCGGCAGGTAGCCGACTTTGGCGCCCTCAGCCGCCCAGGCTTCGCCGGTGAAATCCTTGTCGAGGCCCGCCATGATCTTCATCAGCGTGGACTTACCGGCGCCGTTGACGCCGACCACACCGATCTTCACGCCGGGCAGGAAGGAGAGGTGGATGTTTTCAAAGCATTTCTTGCCACCCGGGTAGGTCTTGGAGACACCCTGCATGTGGTAGACGTACTGGTAGGAGGCCATGTGCTCGCTCCGTTAAGGGGGGAAATCGCTGGCGGGAGTGATAGCGGATGGGCGGCGGCGGGGCAATCGGCATCGCTCGCAAAGGCGAGGGGGCTTGGGTAGAGAGAATTTGCGAAATGCCCGCCCAGGGTTGGGCGGGCCTGCAGGTAAACGAAGTGCACCTGATGCCGGGGCCAGATTTGCGGCGGGCTTAGTTGAAGGCGTTCAGAAGTTTTTCGGTGACAGACGGGCTGTCAATCACGATGCCGTCCTGTTTAATCCGATGCAAGACGCGCGGCATGAGTTGGGTCGCCGCTGTTCGGCCGACCGCTTCGCCCACACTGGCACCACGGGTCATCAGAACTGGTGATTGCCGGATTAGAGCTTGGCCGGGATCGGTCCTGTAAAAAGCTGCAATGCCCTGAATCTCGCTGCGCGTGAAAAGGTCTAAGTAGATGTCTTTCGTGCGTTCTTGCATTTCAACCTTAAAGCCTTCGACAAACTCCTCCATGATAATGTCCATGAACCCGTCGAGGTCGCTGACCCTAATGCCACTTTCGTCCAAGCTGTTCTTGATTGCTCCCTTCAGAATTTTCCTCTGAGCTTCCAATGCGGCTTCGAACAGTTGCTTTGTTACGGTCTCACTGACGATAAAATCGAGGTCCTCTTGCACACCTGCCAAGGCAGGCGCAACGCTCATCATGCCCATAGAAATGGCTGCAATGGTGTTTCGGCTAAAGTGCATCGCCAAGTCTCCTTTCGGTGAATTGCATGAAGGTCCATCGGGCTAAAGTTGTAAAGCTCGAAGGCGATTGAATGCGGAACATCCGATTGATCTCCCCCGCAAACTATGCGCATCAAGGCCTTCATGGTTTGCAAGCTGCCGCATATCCGCCCGGGGCAGAGCGTCGGGCTTCTGGGAGGGTCGTTTGACCCGCCGCACCTTGGTCATGCGGCGATTTCGCATGCGGCACTCAAGCGCTTCGGGCTGGATCATCTGTTCTGGCTGGTGTCACCGGGCAATCCGCTCAAACGCCGCCAGCCGGCGCCGCTGGGGCGGCGGATTGAGGCCTGCGAAGAACTGATCCGGCATCCGCGCATCCATATCAGCGGCATCGAAGCCGACCTTGGCACCCGCTACACTGCTCAGACCCTGCGCCATTTGCGCCGCCGCCATCCGGGCGTGCGCTTTGTCTGGCTGATGGGGGCCGACAACCTGACCCATTTTCACCGCTGGAAGGACTGGCGGCAGATTCTGGACACGGTGCCTGTCGGCGTGCTGGCGCGACCGAACGACAGGATCTCGGCGCGGTTTTCGCCAGCTGCGACGATCTACCGTCATGCCATGCTGAAGGGCTGCAAAAGCCATCTGCTGGCGCGGGCCGAAAGCCCGGCCTGGTGCTTTGTCAACGTGCCGATGGTGGATGCGAGCTCAACCGAAATCCGCGCCCGCGGCGAGTGGTCATCGGCGTAAGGCTGCCGAGGCCAGCCCTCCAGTCAGCACCACCGCCAGCCCGGCCCAGGTCCACAGATCGGGCAGGTCGCTGAACACCGCCCAGCCCAGCCCCACCGCGGCGACCAGCTGGAAGTAGACCATCGGCGCCAGTTTCACCGCCTGCACCCGGGCATAGGCGAACAGCAAGAGCAGGTTGCCGGTCATTGAAAACGCGGCGCTCCCCACCGTCAGCGCCGCGGTGGAAGGGGTGAATTCCGGCAGGCTGCTGAGCCCTAGCGGCAGCATCAGAACCGCGCTCAGCAGCAGCTGGGTCAGGCTCAGCTCCAGCGGCGAGCCGACATGCGCCAGCCAGCGCGAACTGGTCAGGAAGCCGCCATAGAAGCAGCCCGCCAGCACCGCCCACAGCAGGTTGATGGAACCTCCCAGCCCGGGCCGCACAACGATCAGCACACCCAGAAACCCCAGGACCATCAGCAAGCTTCGCAGCCATGTGGCCTGTTCACGCAATAGCAGCACCGAGAGGACGTAGCTGACGATCGGGCCGATGAAGAAGGCGGCAAAGACATTTGCCAAGGGTTCGGTCACCAGTGCGAACTGGATTGAGAAGATGCCGCCGGTCAGCAGCCCGGCCCGCAGCCACAGCCGCCAGTCACCGAGCAAGGAATACGCCCGGCGCGGCACGAAAGGCAGGATCAGGGCCGTTCCGATGGAAAACCGCGACCAGGCGACAAAGGCAGGTGTGGCCAGCCCACCGCCGGTCAGCAGCTTGCCGCAGAGATCGCCTGCGGGGATCATTGACATGGCCGCGAACATGAGGATGACTGCCTGCAACATGGCTGCCAGCGGTAGCAGGACTTTAAACGGGGCAAAACCCCGGACTTTGCGGCAGATTGCCGGGGAACGGGGATTGAAGAAGAGCAGGTCCTGACCCTACAAATGAATAAGATGATATCACGCCGGTTTCTCGTAACGTCCGGGCTTGCTGCATTGGCAGGCTCATCCGCGCTGGCCAATGCGCCGGCGGTTTCGCTGCGCCCGGTGGCGCGCCGGGCCAGTGCGCTCGCCGCGGGCGCTGACGGCCTCAAGGTGTTGCTGGCCGGAGCCCGGCTGAGCGGGCGTGCGGTATGCGCGGTGGCTGATGTGAAGACTGGTGAAGTGCTGGAATCCGCCGGCGGGGCCGAGGCGCTGCCGCCTGCCAGTGTCGCCAAGGCCCTGACCGCGCTTTACGCGCTTGACGCATTGGGGGCGGAACACCGGTTTGAAACCCGCGTCCTCGCCACCGGCAGCGTGACAGGCGGGGTCGTCAAGGGTGATCTGATCCTGGCTGGCGGCGGCGATCCGATGCTCAACACCGACCATTTGGCGCTGCTCGCCAAGGCGATGAAAAACGCAGGTGTGCGTGAAGTGCGGGGGCGGTTCCTGGTCTGGGACGGCGCTCTGCCCCGGATCAAAATGATTGACCCGGGCCAGCCCGACCATGTCGGCTATTCGCCTGCGGTCTCCGGAATTGCCCTGAACTTCAATCGGGTTCATTTCGAATGGAAACGGGCGTCCAGCGGCGGCTGGGCGATCACCATGGATGCGCGCACCGAAAAATACCGCCCTGAAGTCGCCAATGCCCGGATGAAGATCGAGCCGCGTGCAGTGCCGGTCTACACCTATTCTGAGAAAGGCGGGGTCGACCATTGGAGCGTGGCCAGCAAGGCGCTGGGCAAGGGCGGCGCGCGCTGGCTGCCGGTGCGTAATCCGGCCGCCTATGCCGGCGATGTGTTCCGCACAATGGCGCGCGCCCACGGCATTGCCCTGCCTAAGGCCAAAACCGCAAAGTCCCTGCCGCAGGCTCAGCTTCTGGCGCAGCACCGCAGCCCGCCGATGGATGTGATGCTTAAGGGGATGTTGAAATACTCCAACAACCTGATGGCTGAGATGATCGGCATGGCTGCCACAGCCAAGCGCGCCGGACGGCCTGCCTCGCTCAAGGCCTCTGCGGCAGAGATGAGCCGCTGGGCGGCAGGGAAATACGG
>JBFOLS010000631.1:0-3893 GCA_040830225.1 Leisingera sp. | reverse complement strand
GCGCCTTTTTCATGGGCGGCCCTGATCGTTCTGGCCATCACGTCCGGGTCGCCCGCATGGAAGCCGCAGGCGATAGTGGCGGAAGTGACGGCCTCCAGCAGCGCGAGGTCGTCACCCATCTGCCAGGGGCCGAAGCCTTCCCCCATATCCGCGTTCAGATCGATGGTTCCGGTCATAGGTATTCTCTCTCGAGATCGTCACCGGCAGTGGCGCCGCTGATCAGCTGATAGGACAGCAGGTCAAACATGTTGTGCGGATCGCGCAGCAGCGGCCGCAGCGTGGTTCCAAGGGTCTGGCGGCGCTCCTGCTCAGCCGCCTCGATCTCCACCGCTTCTTCCAGTGTCACGAACCGGAAGCGGAAGACGGTCCCCGGCCGCGCCTGTGCTGCCAGCGGCAGGTCTGCGGGCAGGACCGAGCCGATCCTGGGGTAGCCGCCGGTTGTCTGGCATTCGCTGAGCAGCACAAAAGGCGAGCCGTCGCCGGTGATCTGGATGTCGCCGGGAACGATCACTTCCGAGACCACCTTCAGCCCGCCACCGGGTTTCAGCACAGCGGCATCAGAGATCAGGCGAACGCCCATCCGGTTGCCCCGCACGTCACGGCGGAACGGGCTGGCCTCAAAGGCGGCGATCTGCGCCGGGGTGAACAGGCAGGTCTGCGGCCCAGCAACAACCCGCAGGGTGCCGCCCACGCACCGCGGCGCCGGGTCCAGCCGCTGGCCTGTGCCGCGCAGACCCGGATCGGCGCCGACGGGCAGGCGGTCCCCTGCCTGCACCGCGCCGCCCAGCCCGGCGCCCAAATGCGCCGAGCGTGATCCCAGTATCTGATCGGTTGCGATGCCGCCGCCAAGATGCAGGTAGCCGTAGCTGCCCGCCTCGCAGCCGCCGATCTTCAAGCGGCCGCCGCGCGTCAGCAGATGGCTGGCGTTCCAGACCAGCGGCGTTCCATCCAGGCTGGCCTGCATCGGCGCGCCGGTCAGGGCAATGCGGATGTCTTCGGAAGCTTCAAACTCCCCGCCGGCACCAGCCATCTCCAGCGCTGCGATTCCGGCATCCTGCCCCAGCAGGGCAGCCCCTTCGGCCAGGGCCAGCCGGTCTGCGGCACCGCCGCGCGACAGCCCCCCGGCGAGATGGCCGGGGCGGCCAATGTCCTGCACAGTCACGCCTGGTCCGGCGCTGCGGATGGTCAAAGTTCTGGTCATCGGATCACCTCCGCACGGGCGCCGCCGTCCAGGTCCGTCTTCATCCGTTCCAGGGTTTCCGCATCAACCGGCTCGAACTGAACCTCATCACCGGGTCGGAGCACAAAGGGCTGCTCCTCTTCCGGGCGGAACAGGCGGAACTGCGTCTGGCCGATATGCCGCCAGCCAGTGGGTGCGGGCACCGGGAACAGGACAAGCTGCCGGATGGCCACTGCCAAGGCTCCTGCCGGGACCTGGCTGGTAAGTTTGCTTTGGCGCGGAATGTCCCAGGCTGGAAGCAGCTCACCCAGATAGGGCTGGCCGGGGGCAAAACCGATGGTCTGCACCCGCACCGGGCGCCTGGTCAGCGAGGCCACTGCCTCATCCGCTGTCAGCCCGGCTGCATGCGCAGCCTCCTCCAGCTGGGGCGCCAGATGAGTGCCAAAAACCGCAGGCACCCGCCACAGCCTGCGCCCCTGCGGCAGCGGCGTACCGAACCAGTCCTGCCTACCCAGCAAGGAGCACAGCGCCGCCAGCAATTCTGCGTGGCTAATGCCGCGGGGGTCGAACCGCAGGTAGGCGGAAACCAGCGAAGCCGAGGTTTCCTCCACCGCGGTCCAGCCGCTGCGCTCCACCGCATCGCGGAAGGCCAGCGCGGCCCGGTTTGCCGGTTCGCTTAACCTGTCTGCGAAGGTCACAAGGAACCCGTCAGTGCCAAGCGCACTGATCCGGGGCCATTCAGAAGCGATGGCCATCGTTCATGTCCTCAATTGCGGTTAATAGAACAGGGCAGGCAGCCAGAGCGCGAGCCCGGGGAAGGCCAGCAGCAGCCCCAGCATGACGAACATGGTCAGCACGAAAGGCAGCGCGCCCTTCATCACATCCATCATCGGGCCGGATTTGCGCAGCCCCTGCACCACATAAAGATTGATGCCGATCGGCGGTGTGATCAGGGCAGTTTCCAGCAGCACCATCAGCAGGATGCCGAACCACACCGGATCAAAACCCAGCGCTACCACGATAGGCGTCACCAGCGGCGCCATGGTCAGGAGCATCGACAAGGTCTCCATGAAGCAGCCGATCAGCACCAGGATTGCCACGATCATCAGCATGGTCTGCATCGGCCCCCAGCCAAGGCCGGTCACAAAGTCGGTCAGCGCCTGGGTGAGGCCGATGATCGACAGGACGAAGTTCAGGAACACCGCCGCGATGATGATCAGCATGATCATGGCAGTGGTGCGCATGGTGCCTTCGATGGCTTCGCGCATCATGGTGATCGAGAACTTGCCGTTGAAGGCCGCCAGCGCCATGGCCGCAACCACGCCCAGGGCGGCTGCTTCGGTCGGGGTAGCGATCCCTGCGTAGATTGAGCCGACGACGACCAGGAAGATCCCCAGCGGCGGCACAAGCGCCGGCAGCGCCCGCATCCGCTCGCCCCAGGAATAGCTGAGTTTCTCGCCGCCCCAGCCGGGCCGCAGGATGCAGGTGGCCGCCACAGTTGCGATGAACAGCGCCGCAAGCAGGAAGCCGGGCAGGAAACCCGCCAGATACAGCTCGGGCACCGAGGTGTTGGTCAGGAGCCCGTAAAGGATCAGGTTGATCGACGGCGGGATCAGGATGCCCAGCGTGCCGCCCGCCGCGATGGTGCCGAGGAACAGCGGCTCGTTGTAGCCGCGTTTCCGGATCTGCGGGATCGCCACGGTGCCGATGGTGGCGGCTGTTGCCACCGAGGAGCCGGAGGTGGCTGCAAACAGCGCCGAGGAGCCGATGTTGGAATGCATCAGCCCACCGGGCAGCCAGCCCAGCCATTTGACGATGCCGTCATACATTTTCTCGGTGATACCGGCCCGGAGCAGGATCTCGCCCAGCATGACAAACATCGGGATCGCCACCAGCAGGAAATCGGTGCTGGTCTGCCAGGCCATGTCCGAGATGGCGCGGTGCAGCGGCATCGGGCTGTCGGTCCATTGCAGGATCAGGCCGAGCCAGCCAAGGGAAGCCGCAATGGGCACGGCAAGCCCGATCAGGGCCAGCAGGATAAGGAGTGTCTTCAGCAGCATGGGTCAGACGCTTTCGTCTTCGATTTGTTCATCAATGGATTTCACCCCGATCAGGTCCTGCACGCCGGCCTGATCGCCTTTGGCCAGCCGCTTGAGCGCCACCAGTCCGATCAGGACGCCGGAGGCCACAAACAGCATCCAGCCGAGCAGCCAGGGGATCTGCGGGATCGAGAGCGGCACCCGCAGCGGGGTGATCGAGCGGGAGCCATGCTGGACCGAATCCGCTACCATGCCCCAGACCATCACCGCGACAATCCCGGCAAAGCCGATCAGCAGGGCCAGCCCCAGCAGGTTGATCAAGGGATGCAGCTTGCGGGGCAGAACGCCCATTAGCGCATCGACCCGGATATGGGCGCGCTCAAACAGCGCAAAGCTGAAGGCAAAGGCGGTGGCAACGCCAAAGGCGTAGCCGGAAATCTCATCGGCGCCGCCGAGGGAGATGTTGAAGATTTTGCGCAGCAGCACTTCCAGCGTCACCAGGAACGCCGATAGCACAATCAGGGTTCCGCCGACCCAGGTCAGCCACAGGCTCAGCTTTCGGGTGCGGTTCAAAAGGGACTCAAGCATGGTCCTGCCTTTCGGATGCAAAAGGGGCGGCCGGATGGATCAGGCCGCCCCTTTGTGTTGGAGATCAGTTGGCCTTGGCGGTCATG
>JBFOLS010000630.1:0-3163 GCA_040830225.1 Leisingera sp. | reverse complement strand
TGTGCAGACATCTTCTTCCCCCCGGAAGGCATGAATGGCGATAACTGCAATTCTAGGGGCAGGCATGCAGCCGGACAATGGCGCGGTTACCAAATGGTTAACGCCTGAGATCCAGATCCGGCAGCACGACATGCCCTTGATAGCGCACCAAAAGCCCGATGCGCGGCAGGCTGGCAGAGATGTCAAACCCCAGGTGTCCTTCCGGGGTTTCAAACTCCACAGACGCACTTTGCGGGCATAAGATCTGCGGCAGCGGCACCCCGAACAGCCGGACCCGCTCCACCGAGACCAGCAGCGCCTCTTGCTGCAGGCTGGCGCTGAGCTCCAGTTCAACCGGCCCGAACCGCTCCACGGCCCGGCCTTTGCGCGGGTCAAAGCGCAGGTATGACCGGGTCTGATGCCTTCCGAAGCTGCGCTGCCAGATATGGCCCTGGCCGTGCCGCCTGACGTCCAGCCGGAACCGGGTTTCCCCCATCTGCGGCGGAAATCCTGCCAGCGCGGCCAGCAACCGCGCCCAGCGGCCGCCGCCTTCGACCTTGACCACGCCCTGACAATTTGCGGGTGGCTCAGCATGAAATCGCAGCAGCGCATGCGGCACCTTGAGCTTTTGCGCAGCGATGATGTCGCCAAAAGCATCCCTCATGGGCCATATCCGCCGTTGGCAAAGCGGGCGCGGACTTCGGGGCTGGGGATCATGCAGGTGTCGAACCGGCCGAACAGCCGGTACCGGTTGCGGGCGACGCTGAAATAGAGCCGATCCTTCAGCCACCCAGGCAGGTAGCGGCAAACCGACAGCATCACCCATGGCCAGGGCAGCGCCCGCATCGCCGCAGCGAACGCATCCAGCCGCTGATAGGTGCGGCCATCAACGATCACCAGGTTGGTCTCAAATTCATCCGTGGGCAGGCCAAGCTCCCGGTAAAGCCGCTGCCCCAGCGGCGATTGCGCAGTGGCAAAGGAAAAGCGCTCTACCCGGTCATGGCGCAGCATGAAACGGAAGAAGCGCGAGCACAGCACGCATTCGCCATCGAAGACGATGAGGTCAGCCTCGGCCGCCACCGCCTCGCTTCTATCCGCCAGCCCGGCCATCTACTGCCAGCTCTGGGTTTCAAGTGAATAGACTTGGCCCGCTGCTTCTTTTACCTCAAACAAAGGTAGGGAGTAGCCGGCGCTAACGACGCTGCCGATATCGCATTGCATATGAGCCACAACTTGGCCGTCCTTACCGATAATGACACCTCCGCTCAGCGGGACTCTGGCACCGGGGTCCTTTTCGAGCGTGTAGTGGACTGTGTAAGAAAACCCTTCGGTTTCAAAGGTAAAGGCCTCCCAGATAGAGTTTCCAATACCCGGCCATGGTGTCATGTCCACATCGCGCACATGCCGGGCCAAGGCCAGGTCGGGCCTCCTTCCGGCGTCACCAAACGCGTAGGTCGCATGGTCGCCTAGCAGGCAGGTTTCCAAATAATTCGCACCGCCAGTCAATGAGCAGGATACCAGAGTGGTAGCTCCATCAGGACATGCCTGAACGGCATTGACCGCGAACGTAAAACATCCAGTCAAATACGCGCGCATGTAATCTCCAAACAGAAAAGGGCGCCCCGATAGGGACGCCCTGAAACGTTACCAGCCCAGACCTTACTGATCCAGGAAACTGCGCAGCTTGCGCGAGCGGCTGGGATGCTTGAGCTTACGAAGCGCCTTGGCTTCGATCTGGCGGATCCGCTCACGGGTCACGCTGAACTGCTGGCCGACTTCCTCCAGAGTGTGGTCGGTGTTCATGCCGATGCCGAACCGCATCCGCAGAACCCGCTCTTCACGCGGGGTGAGCGAGGCCAGAACCCGGGTGGTGGTTTCCTTGAGGTTTTCCTGAATGGCGCTGTCGAGCGGCAGCACGGCATTCTTGTCCTCGATGAAATCTCCCAGCTGCGAATCTTCCTCGTCGCCGATCGGGGTCTCCAGCGAGATCGGCTCCTTGGCGATCTTCATCACCTTGCGGACCTTCTCCAGCGGCATCTGCAGCTTGTCGGCCAGTTCTTCCGGAGTCGGCTCACGGCCGATCTCGTGCAGCATCTGGCGGCCGGTGCGGACCAGCTTGTTGATGGTCTCGATCATGTGGACCGGGATCCGGATGGTGCGGGCCTGGTCGGCGATGGAGCGGGTGATCGCCTGGCGGATCCACCAAGTCGCATAGGTCGAGAACTTATAGCCGCGGCGGTATTCGAACTTGTCCACCGCCTTCATCAGGCCAATGTTGCCCTCCTGGATCAGGTCCAGGAACTGCAAGCCGCGGTTGGTGTATTTCTTGGCGATCGAGATCACCAGGCGCAGGTTGGCTTCAACCATTTCCTTCTTGGCCTGGCGGGCTTCTTTCTCACCCTTCTGGACCTGCTGCACGATGCGGCGGAATTCCGAGATGTCCAGACCGACATACTGGCCCACCTGGGCCATGTCGGCGCGCAGTTCTTCCACCTTGTCGGTGGAGCGTTCGATGAACATCTGCCAGCCTCGGCCGGGCTTTTCGCCCATTTCCGCCAGCCAGTTCGGGTCCAGCTCGCGGCCGCGGTAAGCGTCGATGAACTCGCGGCGGTTGATGCGGGCCTGGTCGGCCAGCTTCACCATCGAGCTGTCGATCTGCATGACGCGGCGATTGATGCCGTAAAGCTGGTCAATCAGCGCTTCGATACGGTTGTTATGCAGGTGCAGGCCGTTCACGAGCTCAACGATTTCCGAACGCAGCGCCTGATAGGTCGCCTCGTCCTGGGTGCTGAAGGAGCCATCCTCGTTCAGAGTTGCCGAGATCCGGCTGTCCTGCATTTCGCTCAGCTGGGCAAAGTCGGTCGAGATCCGCTCCAGCGTGACCAGTACCCGGTCCTTGAGTGCGGCTTCCATCGCGGCCAGCGACATGTTGGCCTGCTCGTCGTCATCGTCGTCGTCATCGTCTTTGGAAATCGGGTTGCCATCGGCATCCAGTTCCGGGCCTTCATCCTTGACCGGCTTGGCAGCCGTCACGGCCGAGGTATCGACAACCGGCTCTTCCTCCTCGCCGTCCTCGTCCATCTGGTTGCCGAAAGTGGCTTCCAGGTCGATGACGTCGCGCAGGAGAATGTCCTCGGACAGAAGTTCGTCGTGCCAGATGGTGATCGCCTGGAAGGTCAGCGGG
>JBFOLS010000629.1:0-5529 GCA_040830225.1 Leisingera sp. | reverse complement strand
GTGCTGGAGCTGGAAGCCGAAGGCATCATCGTGCCCGAGGGCGACCCCGACTGGCTGGACGTGCAGAACTGGATGCTGAACTCGCTCTGGTACGCCGAGGCGCAGGGCATCACCTCCGCCAATGTGGATGAGATCAAGGCCAACCCGCCCTCGACCACCGTGGGCAAATTCCTGGGCGTGACCCCAGGCTATGGCGAACGCCTCGGCCTCAAGGACGACTGGGCCTACAACATGATCAAAGAGGTCGGCAATTTCGGCGAGATTTATGACCGCAACATCGGCTCCGGCTCGCCCTACAACCTGCCCCGCGGCATCAATGCGCTCTATACCGAGGGCGGCGTCTTCTACCCGATGATCATCGACTGATCCGGTTTGAACCCGGGCAGAGCTGGATGGCTCTGCCCGTCAAACAAAGGGGGGAGAGAAAATGACCGCACTGCTCAGAAGCAAATCCGTGCGCGACGCGGGCCTGCAGGCCGGATTCACCGGCGGCCTGTTAATCATGATCGTGGTCTTTGTACTGACCGCGCAAACCAACCTGGAGGCGCAGGGGCTGACATCCGGCTTTGGCTTCCTGGAACGCGCCACCGGCTGGGAGATCAATTTCTCCTTGATCGACTATTCCACATCCTCCCCCTATTGGCGGGCCATCCTGGTCGGCGTGCTGAACTCGATGTTTGTCGGCGCCATCGGGCTGACCGTGGCAACCGTTCTGGGCGTCACCGCAGGCGTCATGCGCACCTCCGGCAACGGCATGGCCGAGCTGTTGGGCACTGCATTTGTCGAGATCTTCCGCAACGTGCCGCTGCTCTTGCAACTGTTCTTCTGGTATGCGCTGCTGATCGGGCTGCCGAAACCGAAACAGGCGCCTTTTGTCTGGGACTCCATTGCCCTTACCGGCCGCGGCATCTTTGTGCCTGGACTGAATGTCTCGGGCGGCTCTGTCTTCCTCGCCTTCCTGTTCCTGCTTGCCGCTTTCGGCCTGTCGCTCTGGCTTGGCGCCGCGCGCCGCTTCTCGCGGATGGGCAAGGCGCGCAAGAAAACCCTGCGCCGCAGCCTGTGGCTGTGTGCCATCATCCTTGGCATCCTGTCGATGTGGCTCGGCCGCCTACCCGACACACCACTGGTCAACATGCCCTACCTCAAGGGCCTGAACTACCGCGACGGCATCCGCATCTCGCCGGAACTCTTGGCCTGCATCATCGCCATCTCGATCTACGGCGCCGCCTATATTGCCGAGATCATCCGCGCAGGCTTCAACGCCATCCCCGGCGGTCAGAGCGAGGCGGGCCACGCCCTTGGCCTCACCCGCTGGCAGATCTTCAGCCGCATCCGCCTGCCGCTGGCGATCCGCGTGGTGCTGCCGACGATGATCAACCAGTACGTCTGGCTGTTCAAAGCCACCACAATCGGCATCGCCATCGGGTTTGCGGACTTCTTCATGGTGGTCTCCACCTCGATCAACCAGTCCGGCCAGACGCTGGAGCTGATCGGGATCCTGATGGGGGGCTACCTTCTGATCAACTACTCCATGGCCTGGGTGCTCAATCGCGTGAACGATGCGATCAAGCTCAAAGGCTCGCAGCTGCGGATCTGAGGGAGCAACAGCCATGGCCAAGACCTACCACCGCCCCACCCTGCTGGATCACATCCGCACCCGCTATTTCGCCACCCGCCTGGACACCGCCATGTCGGTCCTCTTCGGCGCCGTCACCCTCTGGATCCTCTGGAGCCTGTTGAACTGGGCCGTTCTGGACGCCGTATTCAGCGCCGCTGACAAGGAGCACTGCGGCCACGATGCCGGCGCCTGCTGGTCGGTGATCGACGCGCGCTGGCGGCTGATCCTGTTCGGCCTCTACCCGTTCGAGGAACAATGGCGCTCTGCCATCGCCTGCGCCGCCATCGTGCTGGTCACAGCACTTTCCTGCGTGCCCTGGTTCTGGAACGCCAAGCGCCTGCCGGTGCTATGGCTTGGTGGCTTTGCCATCTTCTATGTGCTGATGGCGGGCGGTCATTTCGGGCTCAAGGAGATCCCGCCGCAAAGCTGGGGCGGGCTGTCGCTGACCATCTTTGTCTTTGCCGCCGTTGCCATCATCGGCATGCCGCTGTCCATCATCTTTGCCCTGCTGCGCCGCTCGGAACTGCCGTGGATCGCCCGCACCATGGGCCTTGTGATCGACACCATCCGCTCGCTGCCCTTGCTGTCGATCATGTTCACCTTTGCCATCGTGCTGCCTTTCGTGCTGCCTGGCTGGCTGATCGGCGACAAGCTCTACCGCGTCATCGTCGGCTACGCGCTGTTTTTTGCCTGCTACCAGGCCGAGATTATCCGCGGCGGCATGCAGGCGCTGCCCGCAGGCCAGGAGGAAGCCGCCAAGGCGCTTGGCATGTCCTACTGGCACCGCATCAGCTATATCGTGCTGCCGCAGGCCTTCCGCAACGCGCTGCCGCCAACCATTAACCAGTTCGTGATCACCTTCAAAGAGACCTCGCTGGTTGTGATCATCGGCTTCTTTGATGTGATGGCCTCGGGCAATGCCGCCTTTGGCACCGCCGAATGGAGCTTTGCCCATATCGAAGTCTACAGCTTCGTCGCGCTCATCTTCTTTGTCTTCGTCTTCGCGCTGTCCCGCTACGGCGCCTATCTGGAACGCCGCCTGGCCGTTGCCAGCCGCTGAGGGAGGAACCCATGCCCGCAACAGACACCGCCGTGCGCATTGCCGATATGGACAAATACTACGGCAGCTTTCACGCGCTGAAGAACATCAACCTTGATATCCGCAAGGGCGAGAAGATCGTCGTCTGCGGCCCCTCAGGCTCCGGCAAGTCCACCCTGATCCGCTGCATCAACAAGCTGGAGGATTACCACGCAGGCTCGATCAACGTTCTGGGCACCGAACTGGACGACAACCTCGACCACATCGACGAGATCCGCCGCGAGACCGGCATGGTGTTCCAGCACTTCAACCTGTTCCCGCATATGACAATCCTGGAGAACTGCACCCTCGCCCCGATCCTGGTCCGCAAGCAAAGGCGCGAAGAAGCCGAGGCGGTGGCGATGGAATACCTGCACAAGGTCAAGATCCCCGAGCAGGCCGATAAATTCCCCGGCCAGCTGTCCGGCGGCCAGCAGCAGCGCGTCGCCATTGCCCGCGCGCTTTGCATGAGGCCTGAGATCATGCTGTTCGACGAGCCCACTTCGGCCCTGGATCCTGAGATGATTTCCGAGGTTCTCGACGTGATGGTATCGCTGGCTGAGGAAGGCATGACCATGGTCTGCGTCACCCATGAGATGGGTTTTGCCCGTCAGGTCGCCGACCGGGTAATCTTCATGGCCGATGGCGAGATTGTCGAGCAGGGCACGCCGGAACAGTTCTTCGACAACCCGCAGAACGAACGCACGAAGACGTTCCTCAGCCAAGTTCTGGGGCACTGACATGCTGCAAGGATTCGACCGGAAATTGTTTCGCAGTGAGCGGCTGCCCGGGTGGGCGCGGTACGCGCCCGCCGTGGGGCGGGCAGGCGCGTGCCTGCCGCTGACGCAACAGGCGGGTAAAAAAACCGCAAGCCCTTGCCTTCAATTAACGGACTGACCAATGACAAAACCCAACATCATCCTGTTCATGGTCGATCAGCTCACCTCTTTCGTGCTGAACACCTATGGCGGCACCGTCTGCAAGACCCCCAACATCGACGCTTTTGCGGCACGCGGCACGGTGTTTGAGAACGCCTACTGCCCCTATCCCCTCTGCGCCCCTTCGCGCTTCAGCATGATGGCAGGCCGCCTGCCCTCGCGTATCGGCGCCTATGACAACGGCGCCGAATTCACCGCCTCCACCCCGACCTTTGCCCATTACCTGCGGGCAAACGGCTACTACACCTGCATTTCCGGCAAGATGCATTTTGTCGGCCCCGACCAGTACCACGGGTTCGAGGAACGCCTCACGACCGAGATCTACCCAGCCGACATGTCCTGGACCCCGGACGCCGATTTCCGCGACTGCAACAAGGACGAGGAGCGCGCCTATACCTTCGGCGTCTCCACCATCGACACGGTGCGCGACGCAGGCCCCGTCGCACGCTCGATGCAGATCGATTATGACGAGGACGTCATCCACCACGCGGTGCGCGAACTCTACACCCGGGCGCGCAGCGACGACACCCGCCCCTTCATGATGACGGTCTCGCTGACCCATCCGCATGACCCCTATGTCACCACGCAAGACTACTGGGACCGCCACCCCGAGGAGACCATCGACGCCCCCCAGGTGCCCCATATCCCGGTAGAAGAGCGCGACGCCCACAGCCAATCACTCTACTTCCACTACGGTCAGGACAAATGCGCACTCAGCGCGCAGGACTACCGCAACGCGCGGCGCGGCTACTACGGGATGATCGCTTACGTCGATGACCTCTTCGGCCGCCTGATGCAGGCGCTGCAGGACAGCGGTTATGCAGACAACACCGTGGTGCTGTTTGCCTCCGACCATGGCGACATGATCGGCGAGCGCGGCATGTGGTTCAAAAAGACCCTGTTCAACCCGGCCATTCAGGTTCCGCTGATCATCGCCCATCCGGACCATGCCCCAGGCCGGGTCTCGGCGCCGGCCTCGCTGCTGGACATCTTCCCGACGCTGCTGGACATCGGCGGCATCCGGGACGACGCCATCAAGACGCCCTTGGACGGCCGCAGCCTGGTGCCCTCACTGCGCGGTGAAGCGCTGACCGGCCCCGTCTTTGCCGAACACATCGACGGCGGCACCTCCGCCCCGCGTGTCTGCGTCCGCGACGGCGACAAGAAGCTGACCATCTCCCGCGCCTACCCGCCGCAGCTCTATGACCTCGCCAGCGATCCGCTGGAGCAGATCAACCTGGCAGGCCAAGGCGATGCGGACGAGGCACGCCTGACCGAACTCGCCGAACAGACCTGGCCGCTCGACACCCTGCTGGATGACGTCATCGCCAGCCAGGTGGCGCGCAAGCTGATCGACAATGCCCTCTCCACGGGCCGCGAGGAAATCTGGGATTTCACCCCGCGCCCTCTCACCCAGAACACCAACTATGTCCGACGCGGCGACGCCTTCCCCGAAGTCGAGCAGCGCGGCTACCTCCCCTACAAGACCAAAAGGACCTCCTCATGAGCTACAACGTCAAACTCTCCGGCGTCATGCCCGCCCTCGTCACCCCCTTCGGCGCCGACGGCAAGATCGATTTCAACGCCTTCGAGAAACTGCTGACCCACTTCCGCGAGGCAGGCGTCACCGGCTGGGTGCCCAACGGCTCCACCGGCGAGTACTTCAGCCAATCGACTGAAGAACGCCGCCAGGTGCTGCAGTTCGTCAAGGAATTCGCCAGTGACGACGAGATCCTGATCGCCGGGACCAACGCCCCCGCCACCCGGGAAGTGATCGAGCAGACCGCCATGGCCAAGGAAATCGGCTATGACAACGTGCTGCTGGCCCCGCCCTTTTATACCCGTCCGACCCAGGAAGAGCTGATCAAGCACTATGAGACCGTGCTGGCCGAGGT
>JBFOLS010000628.1:0-7132 GCA_040830225.1 Leisingera sp. | reverse complement strand
TTTTACCAGCAGATCGAGAAAGTCCGGCAGGAGATCGGCTGCGCCGTGCTGATGGTCAGCCACGAGTTGCACGTGGTGATGGCGGCCTCCGACCGGGTGGTCTGCCTCAACGGCCATATCTGCTGCGAAGGCGCGCCGGAGCAAGTTGCCAGCGCACCGGAATACCGCGCCCTGTTCGGCACCGGCACCCAGGGCGCCCTGGCGCTTTACCGGCACGAGCACAACCACAGCCATGATCACGACTGCAATCACGATCACCACCACGAGGCGGCGGAATGACCCTGCTTGACGATTTTCTGATCCGCGCTGCGCTGGCTGGTATCGGGGTGGCCCTGGCCGCGGCGCCCCTGGGCTGTTTCGTGGTCTGGCGCCGGATGGCCTATTTCGGCGACGCCACCGCACATGCCTCGATCCTCGGCGTGGCCCTGGCGCTCAGCTTCGATGTGTCGGTTTTCGCCGGCGTTCTGGCAACTGCGCTGGCCATGGCCACCACCGTCTCGGCGCTGGCCGGCCGCGGCTATGCAATGGACACGCTGCTGGGCGTGCTGGCGCATTCCTCGCTCGCCTTCGGCCTCGTTGCAGTCTCCTTTCTCTCTGGGGTACGGATCGACCTGATGGCCTACCTGTTCGGCGACATCCTGGCCGTGGGACGCGGCGACCTGGCAGTGATCTGGGGCGGAGCGGCCATGGTTCTGCTGCTCTTGTGGTGGCGCTGGTCGGCACTGCTGACCGCCACACTGAACCCGGACCTCGCCCATGCCGCCGGCATTGACCCCCGCCGCGAGCAGATGGTGCTGACCCTGGCATTGGCGCTGGTGGTCGCCGTCGCCATCAAAGTCGTGGGCGTCCTGCTAATTGCTGCCATGCTGCTGATCCCGGCTGCTGCCGCCCGTCCCTTTGCCGCTACACCGGAGCGGATGGCAGCCATTGCCGCGCTGCTGGGGATGCTGGCCGCCTCCGGCGGACTGCAATTGGCCTTTGTCTTTGACACGCCTGCCGGGCCCAGCATTGTTTGCCTGGCCGCCGCCCTGTTTGCCGCCTCCAGCGTGGCAGGCTTGATGCTGCAAAGCCATCACCGCTAGGGACCAGCCCCCTAGCCAACCCGCCGCGCAAGTGCCTGGGAATCAAATAACCGGCCCGCCCTTTCGGGGAGCCGGTTCATCTTAGCCACACCAATGCCACCTGGGACAGCGGCCGGGAACCGCTTAGCTGCCGGTGCGCTTCAGATCCTCGCTGCTGGTCCATTTGCTGATTGCCTCGGTCAGCGCCTTCTTGTTGATCGGCTTGCTGAGGAAGTCATCCATTCCCGCCTCCAGGCATTTCTCCCGATGACTGTTCAGCGCATTGGCCGTCAGCGCCACGATCGGGCATTTTCCGCTGCCTGTCTCCGCCTCGATCCGGCGCATTTCGGTGGTTGCCTCAATGCCGTCCATTTCCGGCATCATCATGTCCATCAGCACGATATCCGGCCGTTCATCCTGGAACTGCGCCACCGCTTCGATGCCGTTTCCGGCGATGCTGATCTCCAGCGGCGCATCCTTGAGCATCTTGGTAACCACCAGCTGATTTGTGCGGTTGTCCTCCGCCAGCAAAACCTTCAATGGCTGCGCGTCCGGCAGCAGCGCCTCCTGTGCAGCGGCCGATGCCGCAGAGGTGCGGTCGGCGCTGCTCAGCACCCGGCTAACAACCTGCCGCAGCTGTGCTGCACGCACCGGCTTAAGCGCAAATTCGCAAATCCCGATCGCCTCGCAATCCGCCCGGCTCAGCGCGTGCTCCACCGAGGACAGCACAATCAGCGGCACCGTCTCGAACCCGGGCATTGCGCGGATCCGCGAGGCCAGCTCGCGCCCGTCAATCGCCGGCATTTGATAATCCAGGATGACAAAGTCGAACCGGCGGCCATCCAGTTGCGCATCCGACAGGATTTCCAGCGCCTCATGCCCCGAGCCGGCCAGCGTGCTGGCCATACCCCAAGCGCTCAGCCGCTCCGACAGGATAACACGGTTCAGTTCCAGGTCGTCGACCAGCAGACCGTGCAGACCGGCAAAGCTTTGCACCCCGCCTGCGGGCTCTGCAGGCACGCGCCCGCCCGCCTGCAGCGGCAGCTCGATAGTGAAGACCGACCCCTTGCCCGGCTCCGATTGCACCCGGACCGAGCCGCCCATCAGTTCAAGCAGCCGCGCCGAGATCGCCAGCCCCAGGCCCGTGCCCTCGAAGTTGCGGGTGGCGGCGTTGTCGGCCTGCTCAAAGGCGCGGAAAATCTGCCCGATGCGCTCGGCCGCAATGCCGACCCCGGTGTCCGTCACCTGCAGCGTCAGCAGATGGCGCCCGTCCTGCTCGCGGCCGGTCACTTCGATGTAGACATAGCCCTTGCGGGTGAATTTCACCGCATTGCCGGCGATATTCGTGATCACCTGGCGCACCCGCCCCGCGTCACCTTCGAACACCTCGGGTAGCGCCGGATCATAGCGCATGGTGATCTCGATCCCCTTCCCCACCGCCTTTGGCGACAGCAGGGTAACCACGTCCTCAACCGCGGTCTGAAGGTTGAAAGGCGCATTGACGAGCTCGACCTTGCCGGCCTCGATCTTGGAGAAATTCAGAATGTCGTTGATGATTGTCAGCAGTGCCGAGCCGGATTTGGCAATCGTCTCAGCGTACATCTTCTGATCATCATCCAGCCGCGTCTCCTGCAGCAGTTCGGCCATGCCGATCACCCCGTTCATGGGGGTGCGGATCTCATGGCTCATATTGGCGAGGAACTCCGACTTGGCGCGGTTGGCGATATCGGCAGCCTCGCGGGCCTGCTCCATCGCATATTCCCGCTCGTCGCGCTCGGCAAAAGTTTCTTCCAAAACCCCAACCGAGAAATCGAGGGCCCGGAACTCACGGGAAGCATACCAAGGCAGCGGCTGCAGCGGGGTGCTCAAGCCGGCGATCGCATCGGACATCCGGGTGTGGATCCTCTGCAAGGGGCGCAAAGCCAGCACATGCACCAGCAACAGAACCAGCAGCGACAGCGCCAGCACGGGCACCACCGTCCAGATGATGATCTGGCGCACCTTGGCCGCCACCAAGGCCTCGCCGTCGCGGGTCGACCATTTCACCTCCATGGTGCCAAAGGAGGCCCCCTCCAGCTCGATCGGCCGCTCATAGATCACATGGCCGCCGGTCTGCGGCGCGGCCGGCGCAACAGCCGATGCCAGCACCTTGCCCGCCGGGCTGCGAATCTGGATCGACACGATTTGCGGGTTGCGGGTGACCGCCTCGATCAGCCCGGTTTCCAGCACCGGCACATCTTCGACGATGATCGATTCCAGCATCAGCCCGCTCAACAGCGAGACCGTGAGATCTGCCTGCCCGGCCAGCTGCTCTTCCAGCCGCTGCACCTCCTGGCGCTGAGCAAGATGTCCAACAGCAAATCCGACCGCAGAAGCGGCCAGAAGCAGCGACAGTACAATCTGAAATAGGATGCCTGTACGTTTCATGTCTTCAATACGAGACCTTTAGAAAGCCAGGCTGCGCTCCATCGCCCGGCGAATAATGTCATAATCCTGGTCCGCTCCCCGCAGGAAGCCGTTCTTTGAAATCCGGCGCACGATTTCCTCGTTTTCCGAGGACAGCATCACATTGCGCATCGCTTCCAGCACGCCCTCCGGCATCTCCGGAGATGCCAGCCAGGGCTTTGTCACATTGTCAAACGAGACCAGCACCCGGATCGGCACCCCCTTGGCAACCAGCTTCTTGTAAGTGCTTTCCTTCAATGCGCCTGCGGAATACTTGCCGGCACCCACAGCTTCGCCGACCAGGTCGTGGCGGCCGAGATAGGCGAATTCGTGCAGATCACCGCCTGTAATGCCAGCATTCAGCAGATACTCCTGCGCAAGGTAACGGCCGATCGTCGACAGTTCGTCGCCAAAGGCAAAGCTGAGCCCGGCGAGATCCTCAACCGACTGCACACTGCTGTCCTTGTGCACCACGATCACCCCTTTGAACCGCTTGCCGCCATTCTTGGATTCCATGGCGACAATCTGCACATCCGGGTTCTCGTTCATCACATGCACATAGGAGGCCGGTCCAAAGCGGGCAAAATCCACCTCGCCGCTGGCCAGCTGGCGGATGCCTTCGCCGTATTCCTTGGCGATCTTCAGACGGATCGAAACCGGCTGGCCCAGCTCCGCGCTCATCCGTCCGGACAGGAAGGAGAGGAAGGGCTGGTACTTTTTGACCGTTGCGGTTGGTTTATCCGCCGCATAGGTTCCGAAAATTAGTTCTATTCCTGCATGGCCGGACGCCGGAGCCAATGAGGCCATCAGCGCTGCCAATAAGGCTCCCGGAATACACGCCCGCAGGCGCTCCAGAAAAAACCCAATGATACCAACAGCCCGCACAAACAGCTTCACAGTTCTAGCCTCCTGACTGAGTTGGGCCGACTCGTGGCCTGCCCGCACTTCCTCGTTACATGGCGCATTGTTAAGAATACAATGTTAACGCACCTGCAATTCTCGGAAAAATTTTGCGGTTCTTTTATTCTTTAACCGCTATATTAACCCTTCAGTAAGATTTTCGTAATCTTTTAGGCAAATTCGCCTTAATTTCAGGACCCCAGCTTCCACTGGCTCAACAGGAATCGCCGTGAAGAATACCGCTTTGCCATCCAGCCCCTCCAAGCTCTCTCGCCGCCCAGCACAAATTACTGTGCTTGCAACACTTTTTTCGGCACTCCCCGTTGCGGCCCTGGCCATTCCCTCTCCAGAACTGGTAATTGGATCGGTCTCTTCGCTGTCTCAGGTCCTGGCCGTGGGAATTGCCATGATTTCCGGCCTGGGCGCGGTTGTCGCGGCAAAACTAGGTTTTACGCCCAAAGCGGGCGGTTCACGGCTTCGCTACCCGGTGAAGCTGATCTCGTTCCTCGTTCTGGCTGCCATGGCACTGGCCGCCGGTAATTACTGGCAATATACCTCGCACGCGCAGGCCGAGCTGGCAAGGTTGCAGGCAACTTTGACCCGGCCGGCGCAGTTTGACGGCACCACCATCAAGGACGCCACGCTCAAGGAAACCAGCTTTTCGAAGCAAGAGAACCATCCGCTGGCAATGAGCACCGTGGATGCCGCCGCCGCGCTTGAGGACGGCTCCACCCTGTTCTACGACATCCGCGAGACCGGCGAGAATGCCATGGGCACCCTGCCCGGCGCCACCCACATCCGTTTCCCGGATTTCCTGGAAAGCCGCCCGGTGCAGCCGGGTCAGAAGGTTGTGCTGTTCTGCCACAACGGCAACCGCAGCTCGGAAACCTGTGCCAAGCTGGCGGCGATGGGCATCGATTGCAGCTTCATCGCCGGCGGCATCGAGAAATGGATCGTCGAAGGGCGCGACTTTTCCGACAAGGACGTGAAAACCCTCTCCGACCTGCGCGCGATCCCCGAGTACCCGGGCAAGGACGTGCTTCTCAGCACTGATGATTTCACCAACCTGCTGACCACCGAAGACCTGCAGATCGTCGACACCCGCTATCCCGGCGATTTCGCAAGCGGCCACCTGCCCGGTGCCGTCAACATCCCGATCCGCAAGATGACAACCGCGGACCTGATGGACCGCATCGCGCAGCTGGACCCCGGCAAACCCACCATCGCCGCCTGTTATGACCGCCGCAGCTGCTTCATGAGCCAGGTGCTGGGACTGGAGCTGTCGCAGCAGGGCATCGACTTCCGCGGCCGTTACACCCTGCCGTGGGAATACTTCGTGGCGCCGCCGCCGAAGCCGCATGTGCAGGCCTGGCTGGCCGACCAGCAAGGCGGCCTCTGGGGCAAGGCAATTTCGGCTCTGGCAACCGCGCTGCTGTGGGTGCATGAGCGCAGCCACATCCTGCTGGGCCTGCTTGCGCTGTCCATTCTGACCCGCATCCTGGTGCTGCCGGTGGCCCTGAAGTCAGAGCGCGACCAGATCATCACCAATGACACGGCAGATGAAATGAAAGCTCTGAAGACGAAGCTGGCCGGTGACCCGGTGCGCAAGGCGCGCGCGGTGCAGGCGTTCTACGCCGACAAGGGCCTCACCCCGATGAAGAACCTCACCGCGCTGCTGTTCCTACCGGTGATGATGCTGGGCGTCTCTGCCGCGCAGGAAGCCAGCGCCGCGCTGCAAACGCCGTTCCTGTGGATGGCCGACCTCGGCGCGCCAGATCCGCTGTTCATCATGCCGTTGCTGTTCTGCGCATTGGCCGCGGTTTACCTTCTGTGGGCCGTCGCCAAGACCAAACGCCAGAAACAGCTGTGGATGGTGCTGGGCATGCCTGCTCTCTTTGCCATGGTGTTCAGCCTGTCCGGTGCCGCCAACGCCTATCTCTGCTTCAGCCTGACCTTGCTGCTGGTGCAGCGCGCCTATGTGACCGGCATGCACCGCAAACTCGGCGAGGCGCTGTCCCTGCGTGCCCACAAGGCCAAACTGGCGAAACTGCCCCGCGGCGTGATCCCGATGGGCTATACCGAGGAGCTGGCAGAGGCCGGCAACAAGGCCCTGCGCCTCTCGATCCTCAAGAATGCCGGCCTGCCGGTGCCCGGCGGCGTCATCGTGCGCTCCGACGCCATCCGCGGCTACCGCGCCATGTCCGACGCGCAGAAGGATGCATTTGCGGCCCAGGTTTTCCGGCTCGCAGGCGGCACGCCCGTTGCCGTCCGCTCCTCCGCCAGCAACGAGGATGGCGCTGACCAGAGCTTTGCCGGCGTCTTTGAATCGGTGCTCGACGTGACCGCAGACACCATGCGCGCCGCCTTGGACGAAGTGGTGAACAGCTTCTCGTCCGAACGCGCCGCCAGCTACTCCGGCGAGGGCGACAGCGCCGATCAGGGCAATATCGTGGTGCAGGAGATGGTGCAGGCCGACTATGCCGGCGTGTTCTTCACCCAGGACCCGATGGCCCCCGGCATGGCAATGATCGAGTGGGTCGAGGGCTGCGGTGAAGACCTGGTGTCGGGCCGCGTTACCCCGACCTCCCTGCGATTTGGCCGCTACACCGGCCAGCCCGCCGATGCAGATCAGGACCAGACACTCGAAATGGCGCCGCTTTTGGCCCTCGGCAAACAGATCGAAGACACTTTCGGCGCCCCGCAGGACGTGGAATGGGCCTATGCGA
>JBFOLS010000627.1:0-3156 GCA_040830225.1 Leisingera sp. | reverse complement strand
GTAAGTCCTGCTGTGTCGCTCACCTATTGTTGAGTCAGCCGCTTCGGCAGGGCAACTAATTTCTTAATACATTCTTTACCTGACACCGGGACCTGTAGCGGATTTCTCACAGGTTAGGGGAGTAATGCGGGAAATTTCCCCTGTAGCAACCGCAGATGGCGGCCTTTACCTGTGCTCCTCCGCCGCGGTTGCAGCCAATGCCCGGTTGTAGGCCTTCAAGGCATCCACATGATACAGCGCACCAATGATCTCCTCGGTGCCGCCTTCCTCCATCATCACCGGCAAGTAAGCCGCATCAGCACGCTCGAATACCGGCATCGCCGCTTCGAGCGAGGCAGAGGCACGAATGCACAGTCCCTGCTCCAGCAGTTCCTGGCAGTCCTCCATCGCAGCGCAGCGGCTGTCGCCCATCGGCCGCATCACCGCGCCTGCGCGGATCAGCGACAGCAGATAGGCCTGCGGCCCGGCAGCGCAGTGGATGTTTCTCTTCTCCAGTTGCGTGAGGAAGAAGGACCGGTCCACCAGCCGCGAGGCCAGCGCCGTGGACATCGACACCGACACCATCACGGCGAGGCCGATCTGCCAGTCTCCGGTCAGCTCAAACACAATCAGAGTGGTGGAGATCGGCGCCCCCAGCACCGCAGCCGCTACAGCCCCCATGCCGGCAAAGGCATAAAGCGTGTGGGTGCCGGACACATCCGGCAGCACCGCGGTGGCAATCAAACCGAATGCCAGCCCGGTCAGCGCCCCGACCATCAGCGAGGGCGAGAACACCCCGCCTCCCATGCGCCCGCCCATGGTAATGGCAACAGCTGCGGTCTTGACCACGGTAAAGATCACCGCCTGCCCCAGCAGCAACCCGCCCGTCAGCGCCAGCACCGTGGTTTCATAGCCGACACCGATGATGTGCGGATACCAGACCGCAATCACGCCCAGCATGGCGCCGGACACCGCCGGGCGCAGCCAGCGAGGCAGGTGCAGCCGCTGCTGCACCGTGTTGCCGACCTTGTCAGCAAAGAAAATCGCCTTCATCAGCGCCACCGCGACCAGCCCGCAGATCAGTCCGAGGATCAGGAAGGCCGGCAGCTCGACGTAGAACTGCAGAGCGCCGGGGGTATTCAGGGTGAACTCTGTGACATCGCCGTATTCCAGCCGGTTGATCACGGTTCCCGCCACCGAGGCCACCACAATCGGCGCAAAGGCGTTGACCGAGAAATGCCGCAGCACCACCTCCATCGCAAACAGCGCACCTGCAATCGGTGCATTGAAGCTGGCGGAGACGCCCGCCGCCACAGCACAGCCCAAAAGGTCCCGCCCGGTGATGCCGTCGGCGTTGATCCGGTTGCTGACCCAGGAGGCTATGACACCTGCCATATGCACCACCGGCCCCTCGCGCCCGGTCGAGCCGCCGGTCGAGAGCGTGATGAAGGAGGCCAGCGCCGATGCCAGCCCCTCCTTGTGCTCCACCCGCCCGTCGTTCAGCGCCGCGCCTTCAATCACATCGGCAACCGAGCGCACCCGCCCGTCGGGGGTGAACCGGTCGAGGATCAGCCCCACAACCAGCCCGCCGCCCGCGGCAATGGCCACCAGCGTGTACCAGGGCAAATCCTGGGCAAAGGAATGCAGGTAATCGATATCCGGCGCGCCATAGATCCAGGCCTGCAGCGCGGTGATCCCCTTGCGGAAGAACAGGGCGGCAAAGCCCGCAGCAATACCGATCAGCAGGGCAATCAGCCAGAACTGGAACTGGCTCGGGCCGCGGTGGCGCAGCACCCGCCAGATATCCTTCAGGCCGGCCAGCCACTGGACAAGCATTGCGGAAAGGGACGAACGGATTTCTTCTACCATAGCCTGCCAGCGGGTCTTTTGTATTCAATGGCGTAAAACTGCCATAAAGCCGGTTAAGGAACCCTCACCCAGGCTCGGTTTCTGAGGCACGCTTTTTGGCGTGTTACCCGGCCAGCAATGCGCGGGCTGCCGCCCGGGCCTCATCGGTGATCGTATCACCTGACACCATGCGGGCAAGCTCGTCTACCCGCTCGCCTTCTGCCAGCGGCACCACCTGTGACAGGGTCATGCCATCAACCACCTGCTTGCGCACCTGCCAATGATGGCCGCCAAGCGCCGCAACCTGCGGCGAATGGGTCACCACCAGCACCTGACCGCTGCTGGCCAGGCTGCGCAGCCGGCGCCCCACAGCATCGGCGGTTGCGCCGCCAACCCCGCGGTCAATCTCGTCGAAAATCAGCGTCTTGCTGGAATCCTCACCGCGCAGGCAAACCTTCAGCGCCAGCAGGAAGCGGCTCAATTCCCCGCCCGAGGCGATCTTGTTCAAGGCCCCCGCCGGCGCGCCTGGATTGGTGGCCACGGTAAAGGCCACCGCATCCACGCCTTCAGGTCCCGGCTCGGACGTTGAGATGCGGGTTTCAAACACCGCCCGCTCCATCTTGAGCGGCGCCAGCTCCGCCATTACCGCCTTGTCCAGCGCAGCTGCTGCCTGGCGGCGCACAGCACCCAGTTGCTTGGCCGCTTGCGAATAAGCCGCCTCAGCTTCCTTCAGCGCTGCTTCCTGGTCAGCCAGGTTCTGATCGCCCGCATCCAGCGCCGTCAGTTTGGCGCGCAGGGTCTCCGCATAATCTCCAAGCTCATCCGCCTGCACATCATGCTTGCGGGCCAAGGCGCGGATGGCAAACAGGCGCTCCTCGCAATCTTCCAATTCGCCCGGGTTGAACTCCAGCGCGCCCAGCACCCGCTCGACCCCGTCCTGGGCTTCGCCCAGCTCGATCATCGCGCGGGACAGCGCCGCCAGCGGCTCATCCAGCCCGGCATCATCTTCCTGGCCCGCTACACCCTCGAGCCAGCGCTGCGCCTCGCCCATGGCGCCCTCGGCCCCTTCGCTCAGCCGCGCATGGGCGCGGGCGATGTCGCCGCGGATGCGTTCTGCCGACTGCATCTGGCGGCGGCGGGTGTCCAGGGCTTCATCTTCGCCCGGCTGCGGATCCAGCTTATCCAACTCGCCCACGGCATGGCGCAGAAACTCTTCCTCAGCCCGCACTGCCTCCAATGCCGTACGGGTGGCCTCCACCGTTTTGCGCGCCTTGGCCGCGCCGGTCCAAGCGCTGCGCACCTGAGCCAGCAGGCCCTGAACACCGGCAT
>JBFOLS010000626.1:0-5750 GCA_040830225.1 Leisingera sp. | reverse complement strand
CGGGTGACGCCGGGCTGCACCACCACGTCCAGATCCTCGGCATGGACGGCCAGGATCTTGTCCATCCGCATCATGTCGATGCAGATGCCGCCGGCGGGCGCGTTCACATGGCCCTCCAGCGAGGTGCCGGTGCCGAAGGGAATGACCGGCACGCCGAATTCGGCGCAGACCTTGATAATCTCCGAGACCTCTTCGGTGGAGGTTGGGAACACCACCGCATCGGGTGCCTGGTTGACGATCCAGGTGGTGGTGTGGCCGTGCTGCTCGCAAATCGCCTGGCCGGTTTGCAACTGGTCGCCGAAACGCTGTTTCAGCGTCTCGATGGCGGCCTCGATCCCGGCTTCATTGCGTGGCAGTGAGGTGGCTTGCACCATGGCGGGTCTCCTTGGGCCTCAGGCATCCGTTCGGGAAGTTTACGTGTTAACCTACGCGCCGCTGCTGTGCTTCATCAATACCCAGTACCCCGTAGATCTGTTGTAAAACACTGAGGGTTGCGCCCGGCCTATCGGCCGGGCGAATGGTGTTAGCCGCCCAGGGCAATCCCTTCGCGGCGCGGATCGGCGGCGCCTTTCAGCCGCTCTCCGATCTCAATAGCGTGCAACCCGGAATTGAGATCGCGGACATTCACCTCAAACCCCATGCCCGACAGCGCCTCTTCCAGCCCTTCGGCGCTGGTGCCGGCCTCCAGATCATAGGTGCCGAAGCGGTTGACCAGATGCGGCAGCGCCAGCGCCTCCTGAATGTTCAGCCCCCAGTCGGCCCAGGCGACGATGGATTTCGCCACATATCCAATAATCCGGCTGCCGCCGGGCGAGCCGATGGCCAGCACCGGCTTGCCCTCCTTGAGCACAATCGTCGGCGCCATCGAGGAGCGCGGCCGCTTGCCCGGCTCCAGCCGGTTGGCAATCGGCACCCCGTTCCGGTGGGTGCGGAAGGAAAAATCCGTCAGTTCGTTGTTCAGCAGGAAGCCGTTTGCCATCAGCCGCGAGCCAAAGGCGTTCTCGATGGTTGTGGTCATCGACAGGACGTTGCCGTATTGGTCGGCAATCGAGATGTGGGATGTCGAGGGCAGTTCGATCGACTCATCATCCGCCAGCAGCGCATGATCGAACTCGGGCGAACCCGGTGCCACTTCGGGCAAAGCGTCATCGCCCTGCAGCAGCTCCGCCCGGCCGGCCAGATAGTCCGCCGCCACCAGCCCGTGGGCGGGCACCGGCACAAAATCGCTGTCCGCCATGTAGCGCCCGCGGTCGGCAAAGGCGAGGCGCGAGGCATCGCCGATCAGCCGCCAGGCCTCGGCGCTTTCGGCCCCCATTGCCGCCAGATCATAGTTCCCAAGCATGCCCAGGATCTGTCCCACCGTCAGCGCGCCAGAGGACGGCGGGCCCATGCCGCAGGCCTCGAAATCGCGGTAAGCAGCGCAGACAGCCGGGCGTTCCTTGACCTGGTACAGCGCCAGGTCGGTGGCCGACAGCACACCCGGGTTGCCTTCGGCCGTGGTCACGGTGCGGATGATCTCTGCCGCGATAGGTCCGGCGTAAAACGCCCCTGCCCCGTCTTCTGCCAAGGCCCGCAAGGTTGCCGCGTAGTCCGGGTTCAGCAGAACCGCGCCCGCTTGGATAGGTTCGCCGTCAGGCAGGAAATAGGCCGCGGTGGCCGGGAAGCGCGCCAGCCGTTCAGCGTCGCGCGCCACCAGCCCTGCGAGACGCGGAGAAACCGCAAAGCCGCCCTCGGCCAGGGCAATCGCCGACTCAAACAGCGAAGGCCAATTGGCGCGGCCCCAGCGCCGGTGCGCGGCCTCCAGCAGCCCAGGCGTGCCGGGCGTGCCCACCGAACGGCCGCCGACCACCGCGTCAAAAAACTTGAGCGGCTCGCCGTTTTCATCCTGGAACAGCGTCGGTGTCGCAGCCAGCGGTGCGGTCTCGCGCCCATCCAGCGTGGTCAGCTCGCCGGTGGCGGCATCAAACCAGACCAGGAAAGCGCCGCCGCCCAGGCCGGAGGACTGAGGTTCCACCAGCCCCAGAACGGTCTGCACCGCCACCATCGCATCCGCCGCGGTGCCGCCTGCACGCAGCACCTGGGCGCCGGCCTCAACCGCATGCGGGTTGGCGGCCGCCACCATCCAGTTCTCGGCTTCCACCGGCCGGCCCGCGTTCCTGGCTTCCAGAGCAGCAGCCACTTGTTCCGAGATCGCCTCGAAGCTGCCCGCGGTCGCCGCTTCAGGCGCAACAGCATCCGCCGCTTCCTGGGCATTGGCCGCGCCCGCACAGGTCAATGCGCCGGCAAGGCAGGCCAGAATCAGATGTCTCATGGAAATTTCCTTTCTCAAATTCCGGCCCGGCCTGCGGGCGCTTACAGCATCGACGGCACCACCTGGTCCGGCGGCCGGTGACCGTCTTCAAATGTCTTGATATTGAGGAGCACCTTCTCACCCATCTCGATCCGCCCCTCCAGCGTCGCGGATCCCATATGCGGCAGCAGCACCACATTGGGCAGCTCGCGCAGGCGCGGATTGATGTCGGTGCCGTGCTCATAGACGTCGAGGCCGGCACCTGCGATTTCGCCCGCCCGCAGCATCCGGGTCAGCGCCATCTCGTCAATCACCTCGCCGCGCGAGGTGTTCACGATCACCGCAGACGGCTTCATCAGCTTCAGCCGCCGCGCGTTCAGCAGATGGAAGGTCGAGGGCGTTGACGGGCAATTCACCGAAATCACATCCATCCGCGCCACCATCTGGTCGAGGCTCTCCCAATAGGTGGCCTCCAGTGCGGCTTCAGTCTCGGCGCGCAAGCGGCGGCGGTTATGGTAGTGCACCTGCATGCCAAAGGCCGCGGCACGCTTGGCCACCGCCTGGCCGATGCGGCCCATGCCTAGGATACCAAGCCGCCGCCCGGCAATCCGCCCGCCCAGCAAGGCCGTCGGCGCCCAGCCCTGCCAGTCGCCCTTCTGCATGACGGCCAGCCCTTCCGGCATCCGGCGGACCACCGCCATGATCAGCGCCATCGCCATATCGGCGGTGTCATCGGTCAGAACACCAGGCGTGTTGGACACCAGAATCCCCCGCTGCCGCGCGGTGGCAACATCGATGTGATCCACCCCGGCGCCGTAATTGGCAATCAGCCGCAGCTGATCCCCGGCCTGGCCCAGCAGCCCTGCATCGATGCTGTCGGTGACGGTCGGCACCAGCACATCGGCCTCTTTAACTGCATCAATCAGTTCCGCCTTGGTCATCGGCGTATCGTCTTCGCGCAGCCGCACGTCAAACAGTTCGCTCAGCCGCGTTTCAACCGGTTCCGGCAACCGTCGCGTAACGACAACACTCAGTCTGTCTCTTGCCACTTGCGCTCTCCCTCGGGCTTTTCAAATGCCGCGTCTCCATGGCATCGTGGCGCAGGACGCGGGAAGGCACAAGAACCCGTGCGCATTCCCTTGCCGGCAACCCGATATTTGCCGGGGCGGCAGGGTAAAAAAACGGGCGGAAGGCCGCAACAAAAGGCTGGGCATAACCTGGCTGGGCAAGAAGAGGCGAGCAGGCAGTGAGAAAAGCGGCAATGGCAATGCGCCATCTGGCAGCGGCAGCGGTATCCCTGGCGCTGGCTGGAGCAGTCTGTGCCGCCGAATCCCGCGGCCCGGTCACCAACCTCCCCCTGCCCCGCTATGTCTCGATGAAGGCCGCCAAGGGCAATGTGCGCCGCGGCCCCTCGCTCACCCACAAGATCGACTGGGTGTTCAAGCGCCGCGGCATGCCGCTGGAGATCACGGCTGAGTACGGCCACTGGCGCCGGGTGCAGGACCGTGACGGCGCCGGCGGCTGGGTGCATTACGCGCTCTTGTCAGGCGTGCGCACGGTGCTGGTCGAAGAAGACATGCTGACGGTGCATGCCCGCCCCGACCCCCGCGCGCCTGTCAGCGCCGCTTTTGAGCTCGGTGTGGTGGCCCGCCTCGGCGAGTGCAGCAGCGAGTGGTGCGAAATCTCGGCCGGCGGCTACAGCGGCTGGGCGCCGAAGAAAAAGCTCTGGGGCGTCGCCCCGGGCGAACTGCGCGAATAGCCCTTCAGCTCTTTCATCTTTCCTCAAATACTCCGGGGTGAATTGGGCCAGCGGCCCAAGAGGGGCAGCGCCCCTCCGGCAATGCCCGCGGCAATCCGCGCGGGCCGCCGGATGCACCGCACCATTGCACCTGCAGCAATCCTGTTTTACATGGGGGCGATACCAATGGCTTCCCAAGCCTGCCCCGGCCCCGTTTCGCTGCGCCGGGACATCACTGGAATAACCCTCCGGCGCGGGCCTGACCTGCGCTGACGTCATAAACGCCTCCGAGATCGCTGAAAGGTTGTGGAACATGGCAGAAAACAAAAACCCGGACATATTGTATACCATTGTAGACGAAGCGCCCGAGCTGGCATCGGCCTCCTTCCTGCCGATCATCCGCAAGTTCGCTTCGGCCGCCGGCGTCTCGGTTGGCACCAAGGATATTTCGCTGGCAGGCCGCATCATCTCGGCCTTCCCTGAGAACCTCACCGCGGACCAGCGCCAGAACGATGACCTTGCTGAACTGGGCGAACTGGTGACGACCCCGGACGCAAACGTCATCAAACTGCCCAACATCTCCGCCTCGGTGCCGCAGCTGGGGGCCGCCATCACCGAGCTGCAGGGCCAGGGCTATGACATTCCGAACTACCCGGAAGAGCCTGCCAACGACGCGGAAAAAGCCGTCCGAGCCCGCTACGACGCCATCAAGGGCTCGGCGGTGAACCCGGTTCTGCGCGAAGGCAACTCCGACCGCCGCGCCGCCAAGGCCGTGAAGAATTTCGCTCAGAAGAACCCGCATTCGATGGGCGCATGGGTTTCCGACAGCAAGACCAAAGTGTCGTCGATGCCGGGCAATGACTTCTACGCCAACGAAAAGTCCGCAACCATCACCGCCGCACAGGCCGGTGATGCGAAGATCGAATTCGTTGCCAAGGACGGTGCTGTCACCGTGCTGAAAGACGCCTGGCCGCTGGCCGAAGGCACCGTCGCGGACGCCACCTTCATGTCCGCCAAGGCGCTGGCCGCCTTCCTCGGCGAAGCCATCGAGGACACCAAGGCCGACGGCACCATGTTCTCGCTGCACATGAAAGCCACCATGATGAAGGTCTCCGACCCGATCATCTTTGGCCACGCAGTCAAGGCCTGGCTGGCGCCGGTGTTCGACAAATTCGGCGCCGAGCTGGACGCGCTGGGTGTGAACCCGAACTCCGGCATGGGTGACCTGCTGGACCGCGTTGCGGGCAATGCAGACATCATGGCCGCGATCGATGCCGTCACCGCCGAGCGCCCGGCGATGTATATGGTCGACAGCGACAAGGGCATCACCAACCTGCATGTGCCGTCGGATGTGATCATCGACGCCTCCATGCCCGCAGTGATCCGCGCCGGCGGCAAGGGCTGGGATGCAGCAGGCAACAAGGGCGACCCCAACTGCGTGATCCCCGACCGCTGCTATGCCACGGTCTATGACGAGACCATCAATTTCTTCAAAGCCAACGGCGCACTGGACGTGACCACCGCCGGTACCGTCGCCAACGTTGGCCTGATGGCGCAGAAGGCTGAGGAATACGGCTCGCATCCGACCACATTCGAAGCGCCTGCAGACGGCACCATCCGCATCGTGCTGGCCAATGGCGAAACCCTGCATTCCCACGATGTGGAAGCCGGCGACATCTGGCGCTCCTGCACCGTCAAGAAAGCCCCGATCGAGAACTGGAT
>JBFOLS010000625.1:0-8044 GCA_040830225.1 Leisingera sp. | reverse complement strand
CACCATCTGCCGAGCCGCTTTCAGACGCTGGCGCCGGTAGTATTCACCGGGGCTGAGGCCGGTGGCAGTGCGGAAGCTGCGCTCCAGCTGGCGCGGCGAGATGCCGGCCATGCGGGCCACGTCGCGGATGCAGACGGGCGTTTCGAAGTTCTCCGAGAAGATCGCCATGGCTTCCTTTACCGCGGGCGGCATCTGGTCGACGGTGCGGTCGCTTTGCAGCACAGGGATCTTCTGCCGCGCACTGCCATTGCGGATAACGGGGTGCTGGAACAGGCAGGCGACCTCGTTCATGGCATCGGCGCCAAGCGCCTTGCCGATCAGTTCCAGCGACAGGTCAAACATGGCGGTGGCGCCGGAAACCGTGTGGATATTGCCGTCCCGCACAATCAGCCGGTCGACGGCGGTGCAGTCCGGAAAGGCGGCCTCAAATGCGCTTCGGTAGCACCAGTGCACAGCGCAGCGCCGTCCGGCCAGAACGCCGCTGCGGGCCAATGGGAAGACACCGCCGGACACTGCCCCCAGGGTTACGCCGTGCCTGGCCAGGTAACGCAGCCGTCCGGGGCTTGAGACCGGATCTTCGAACTCGCCTTCGGGGCCCGACAGCAGAAAGAGGCAGTCGTACCCCTCGGCATCCGCGAGGCTGGTATCCGCTGGAAAAAAGACCCCGGCAGAAGCCTTTGCGTCCGCGCCGGTTTCCGTCACCAGGGACCAGGAGAACACCTGGTGCCCGGCGATTTCATTGGCGGCACGCAAAGGCTCCATTGCCGAGGTCAGGCAGGCCATGGGAAAGCCTGGAAACAGCAGAAAGCCTATGCGGGTATGGGGGGCGGGGCCGAAGTCTTTTGAATGGATGGTCATGGTCTTTACTCCAGCCCCAGAGCTTCTTTTTTGGTCCGGGCCCAAGTGGTGACCAGATGATCCACCATCAGCCCCATGAAGGCGACGGCGAGGCCAAGGACCAAGCCCTTGCCGACATCGGTGGAGGACAGCGCGCGCTGCATCTCCTGGCCCAGGTCCTGGGTGCCGATGAAGGCGGCGATGATCACCATGAACAGCGAGAACATCACCGATTGGTTCACACCGACCATGATAGTGGGCAGGGCCATCGGCAGGCGGACCTTCCACAGGGTCTGTGCCCTGGTGGCACCGGACATGTCGGCGGCCTCGATCAGGGTTTCAGGCACCTGGCGCAGGCCCTCGATGGTGTAGCGCACCAGCGGCACGGCAGCGAAGAGGACCACGGCGCCGATCACTGCCACGTCGTTCACGCCGAACAGCATCACAACCGGTATCAGGTAGATGAAGCTGGGGAAGGTCTGCAGCGTGTCGCAGATCAGCAGGGCGAGGGCCGAGCGCTTTTCGTGGAAAGAACCCCAGATGCCCAGCGGGAAGCCGATCACGGCGGCAATCGAGACGGCAACCACCACAGTATAGACCGTGATCATCGCGCGGTCCCACCAGCCGGACATGGCGATGAGGCCGAAGAAAGCCAGGCAAACCAGCGCCGAGCGCAGACCGCCTATGGCCCATCCAACGGCAGCCAGCAGCGCCAACACCGCGGTATAGGGCATCCATAGGAAGGCGTCGCGGATCGGGATCAGCACCCAGGTGATCAGGAACCACCGCAGCCATTGGGTGATCGGATCGATCAGCACGATGAACCAGTCCGCAACCGCATCAATCGGCTTGGAGATGGTGAAGGCATCGCGGCGGCTGATCTGGTCCATCAGCGGGATGAACTGCGCGAGCACGATGCAGGCCAGCGACAGGCCAAGGCCCAGCAGCAGGAATTTGTTGCGGACAGCAAAGGATGTGCCCTTCTCGAAATGCTCAGGCTGTTTGGTGGCCCAGGCCTTGGTGCAGCGGTCCAGCATGACCGCCAGCAACACGATGGTGATGCCGATTTCAACCGAGCGGCCGATTTTCAGCGCCTGGAGCAGTTGCAGCAGTTTCTGGCCAAGGCCCGGCATGCCGATGAAGCTGGCCAGAACCACCATGGCAAGGCACTGCATGATCACCTGGTTCACGCCGACCAGAATCTCGGTCCGGGCGGTGGGGATGCGCACATGGCGCAGCAGCTGCCAGCGGGTAGAGCCGCACATATGGCCGCTTTCGATCACCTCATGCGGGACCTTGCGGAGGCCCAGAAGGGACATGCGGATCATCGGCGGCACCGAGAAGATGATGGTGACGATGGCGCCTGCTTTGGGGCCGACGCCGATGAACACAACGACCGGGATCATGTAGGCGAAATGCGGCAGGCTTTGCGCGATGTTGAGGATCGGATTCAGGATCTTCTCGAACGTCTTGGAACGCCAGGCGAAGATGCCCATGACCAGGCCGAACAGGATCGAGAACGGGGCGGCCACAACGATGACCGAAAGGGTCTCCATCGCCCATTTCCACTGACCCATAACGGCAATCCAGACAAAGGTGCCGCCAGTGAGCAGCGACAGGCGCCAGCCTTGCAGCGCGTAGCCGATGACAAAGCCGATGCTGGCAATCACAGTCCAGGGGATCGGGCCGATACGGGGCCAGCGGTTCTTGCCGTATAGAAGGTTGGCAGTCACATCGAGCAGCCATTCGACACCATCGGCAAAGGCACGGGTGAGGTAGAGAAGGCCCAAGTCATCGCGAAGAAAGGCAAAGATGGCATTGATCCAATCGGCAAAGGGCAGCACCAGCCATTCCGGCGGCCGCTCCAGCCCCGCGGGCAGAACTGAGTTGCCCAAGGCCAGCAGGCAAGCTGCAGCAAAGATTGCCCATCCGACCCTGGCTCGTGTCCAACTGTGGGGTTTTCCGGCAAGTGTCATGGTCTGGTCCGTCATGACGCCTCTCCCAGAAGCACGTCTAGTGCTTCCTGACGGTTCATCGCGCCGATCAGGCTGCCAGAGCCATTGGCCACGGGCAGGAAGTCGCGGCTGTCATTGACCAGCAATCGGGCCAGTTCGGAGATTGTCTGTTTCTCGCCGACAGGAGAGCCGGTCAGGCTGTGGCCGTTCACCTCACGCGCCAGCACGCCGGCATGCACAACGCGGGATTTCTCGATTTCCTCGGTGAACTTGGCGACATATTCAGTGGCCGGGTTCAGCACGATCTGATCCGGAGTGTCGCATTGCTCGACCACGCCGTCCTTCATGATGGCAATGCGGTCGGCAAGGCGCAGAGCCTCGTCAAAGTCGTGGGTGATGAAGACGATGGTTTTACCCAGCATCTCCTGCAGGCGCAGGAACTCGTCCTGCATCTCGCGGCGGATCAGCGGATCCAGCGCCGAGAAAGGTTCATCCAGGAACCAGATATCCGGCTCGATCGCCAGGCTGCGGGCAATGCCGACGCGTTGCTGCTGGCCACCGGAGAGTTCACGCGGAAAGTAGTCCTCGCGGCCCGACAGGCCGACCAGTTCGATCACTTCCAGCGCGCGGGCGCGGCGTTCATGGCGGTCCTGGCCGCGCATTTCCAGCGGGAAGGCGACATTGTCCAGAACGGTCCGGTGCGGCAGCAGGCCGAAGCTCTGAAACACCATGCCCATCTTGTTGCGGCGCAGATCAATCAGCTCTTTCTCTGACATCTCACCGATGTTCTGGCCTTCGACACGAACCTCGCCGCCGGTGATGTCAATCAGCCGGGACAGGCAGCGCACAAAGGTCGACTTGCCAGAGCCCGACAGCCCCATGATCACCAGCATCTCCCCCTTGGCAATATCCAGGGAAACGTCGCGCACCGCGGCGATGTAGCCGGCCTGGCGGATTTCATCAAAGCCCGGGTTGCCGGTCAGCGACTTCAGGTACTGTTCCGGATTGGCGCCAAACAGCTTCCAGACGTTTTTGCAGGAAATGACGGGGGTGGCGGCGTTCATGGGTCTACTTTCATTAGCAAAAAGCCGGGGCAGCGGACCGCCCCGGTGTGTTAGAGAAAAGAGCGGGGTTTAGGAACCGGTCCAGGGCTTCCAGAGGTCCTCATTGGCCTCCAGCCATTCGGCTGCGGCGTCTTCGGGCTCCATCTCGTCAATGTCGACCAGTTTGGCCATCTCGGCGATCTGCGGGTTGGTGAAGCTGATTTCGGTCAGGGTCTGATAGGCGGCGGGCCACTTGTCTTTCATGCCGTCCCAGGCGGCCTTCTTCAGGTAGCCGTTGGCCGGGTTGCCGCAGTCATAGGTGGCGTCGGGGTTCGGTCCGACAGAGGGATCATTGTCGCAGCCGTCAACCCAAGTCGGGAACTCGACAAACTCGCCGGGCCAGACAGCTTCGGCGAAATTCGGGGTCCAGTTGAAGATCACCACCGGCCGTTTGGTCTTCTCGGCCGCAGCCACTTCGGCCCAGAGTGCAGAGGCAGAACCCGCGTTCACCACGGTGAAGTTCATGTTCAGTGCCTCAACCCGCTCGGCATCATGCTTGAGCCAGTCGACGGGCCCGCCCAGGAAGCGGCCCTTGTCGCCGGTTTCAGGTGTGGCAAAGACAGCGGCGCAATCGTTCAGCGCTTCCCAGCTCGGCAGGCCGGGGCAGGCTTCCTTGGTCCAAGCAGGATACCACCAGTCTTCGCGGGTGACAGCATTGTGGTCGCCTGCATCGTGCAGCCCGCCCTTGGCCAGCGCCTCGTTGAAGGATTTGCCAAAGGCGCCTTCCCAGACTTCCAGCTCCAGTGTCACGTCACCCAGGCGCACGGATTCATAAACTGCCTGGCTGTCGGTCGAGACGTATTCGACGTTGTTGCCCATCGATTCGAAGATCTGGCCGACAACGTGGCTCATCACGATCTGGCTGGACCAGTTGTGGACCGGGATTATGATGGGGTCCGAGGAGTCTTCGGCCATTGCCATCGGGGCTGCCATGGTGATGGCCGCTGCACTGGCCAAAAGGGTTTGCCGGTATTTCATGTGTGTCTCCCTGTTGTCGCAGCCCGGGTCCGGATGGCCTGAGCTTTTCGCGTTTTGAAAGCCGCGCTTTCGGGAGAAGATGCTAGGAAGCATATATGAACAGGTCAGCCCGGCGGGATGAACAGGCTGGCTGTTCATGTTAAAATTTGTTAACCGATAGGAAAATACTGCAAAGGGGCATCTCATTCATGGCGCATATACTGATCATCGAGGATGAGCCGGTCACCCGGGCGACCCTCGCCAGTTATCTGGATGCGCAGGGGTATGATGTATCGCAGGCCGAGACCGCGGAAGAGGCAGAGAAAGTTCTGGAGGAGCAGGAGGTCGACCTGCTTTTGGTTGACATAAACCTGCCCGGTAAGGACGGTCTTCAGATCACCCGGGAACAGCGTGCGAAGTCGGAAATCGGGATCATCCTGGTCACTGGCCGGGATGATGAGATCGACCGGATCGTCGGGCTGGAGCTGGGCGCGGATGATTATGTCTGCAAGCCCTTCAACCGGCGGGAGCTGCTGGCGCGGCTAAAGAATCTGTTGCGGCGGACTCAGGATATCCGGCGGCTGTCGCGCCGGATCTACAAGTTCGGCAAGTTTCAGTTCGACGTGTCATCCCGGCACCTGCAGACGGTGGAAGGCGAAAGCATTTCGCTGACCCGGGCCGAGTTCGAAGTGCTCGACATGCTGGTCAGCCGGGCGGGCGAAGTGGCGTCGCGCGATGCGCTGATGAGCAGAGTCACTCACCGCCAGTACGGTGCCAATCCGCGCACCGTAGATGTGCTGATCCGGCGCCTGCGCGGCAAGCTGGAGGAAGATCCGGCCAACCCGCGGGTGATCACCACCGTGCACGGCGAGGGTTATGTTTTTACGGCGCCTTTGAACTGACGGCCCCGCAATCACGCAGCACCTCGGCAAGCGCGTCCAAGATTTGCGGCGCCAGCCGGCTAAGAGCGTCGAGCTGTTCCGCGGAGCCTGTCCGGTTTCCCTGTCCCGCTTGCGTTTCCAATTTGGCCAGATGTGAAGCGAGGTCCTGCTGTCCAAAAGTGGCAGCCGCCCCTTTTGCACGGTGTGCTTCCTTTGACAGAACCGCGAAGTCCTGCGCTTCCAGCGCGGCGTCCATACGGGCAAGGCTTTGAGGCAGTTCCCGCTCGAACATCCGCGCGATATCCAAGGCCTGTGCCTCACCAAGGTCCTGCATGTTCTCCTGCATCTGATTCAGCAAGCCAGAGTGCCGGTCAGAGGGTTTAGACCACGCTTGCCGTGCAGACAGGTAAACGGCTCCCTCACGACCTTGCATGACACTGTCCAACGCCTTGGCCAGACGTTCCGGAGATACCGGTTTGGCCACGAATCCGGTCATGCCGGCCTGCAGATGGGTCTCGATTTGCTCTTCCTGCACATGCGCCGAGATGCCGATGACCGGCAAGCTGGCAAGCCGCGTGTCAGGCAGTGCGCGCAGGCGGCGGGTGGCTTCGGTTCCGCTGATTCCCGGCAGGTTCACATCCATCAGAACCAGATCGAACCCGGAGCCAGGCAACAGCTCCAGCGCCTCTTCGGCGCTGGCAACACAACGGCAGCTATGGCCCATGCGCTCCAGATAGCCTTGCGCAACCATCTGGTTGATCTCGTTGTCCTCCACCACCAGAACCGACAGGGGATTTTCCGCACGCTTAACCGGCGCCGGCATGTCTTCACGCGTCAAATCAGCCGGGTCGCCGGGTTCCAGCTCCAGCACAAGGGTAAAAACAGAGCCGACCCCTTGGGTGCTTTCCAGCGAAAGCCGTGCGCCGATGGTCTCTGCAAAATGCTTGCTGATCGCAAGCCCCAGCCCGGTGCCTCCGAATTTGCGGGCGGTAGCGGTATCCTCCTGTTCGAAAGCATCAAAGATACGCGACTTGGCCTCGGCCGAAATGCCCTTGCCAGTGTCGCTGACTTCAAATGTCACCCGGTGGCCGCTGCCCGTCCCGCCGTTTGCGCGCACCCGCAGGATCACTTCACCTTCGCTGGTGAATTTCAAGGCGTTTGACAATAGGTTGAACAGGATCTGCCGCAGTTTTGCTGCATCGCCCCGCACAACGTCGGGCAAGTCCTTTGGCGCGTCGAGCCAAAGGTGCACACCTTTGGCATCCGCTCCCGGGCGTAGCAGCACAACAATGTCTCTCACCAGCTCCAGAAGCGAGAATACGGCTTCCTCTGCCTGCAGTGCACCGCTTTCGATCTTCGAATAGTCTAGGATGTCGTTCAGGATCTTCAAGAGATTCTGCCCGGAGACCAGTGCTGCCCGCAGCCGCTCCATTTGCCTGGGCGACAATTCATCGTCGGAGAGGCTGCGCAGCATTCCAAGCACCCCATTCATCGGGGTGCGGATTTCATGGCTCATCATGGCGAGAAATTCCGACTTGGCCTGGTCTGCAGCCTCGGCCTTTTGCCGGGCCTCGTCATGGGCCTCAACCTCCTCGCGCAGCCGTTCGGTTTGTTCATCCACCAGGTTTTGCAGGTTATTGCGGTGCTCCCTGAGCTCCTGTTCGTTACGGTCGCGGACATGTTCCAGTTCCAGCTTTTCTATCGCCTGCTTGCGGAACACCTCTACGGCCTCTTCCATGCGGGCAATCTCGTCCCGGCCTCTGGGGCGCAAGGGGCGGTCCAGCTGGCCGCGCATGAGAGCCAGCATTGTGCCAGACAGCCGGTTCAGGCGCCGGGTGATGCTGCCGCGCACGTAGAACCACAGCACTGCAAGTGACAGCACAAAGCCTGCCAGCGCGGCAAAACCGTTGCGCAGCTGCGCACGCTGCACATCGAGCGCGGCGGCATTGCCCGAGCGGATCGCCCGGGCCTGCGCCTGGTCAGCAACCGCAGCAGCTTCATCGCCCAGCCGCAGCGCCGTGTTCTGCAATTCCTGCTGCAGTGCGGTGATGCGGGTTTCGGTGGCCAGGATCCGGTCACGCAGCACAAACAGCCCGGTGTCCGTGTCCGGTATGGTCCGCAGCTGCGCGGCATAGTCTTCGGCCTGCTTGCGCCGGCCCGGATCGCGGATCGCCTTGATCCGGCGTGAGACGATCAGCAAGCGGCTGGTCAGAGAGGCCTCGATCTCGCCCAGTTCGATCTCGCTGCGGGCATCTTCGATCCGGTTGATCAGCAGGCCGATCTCGGCGGTCTGCGAGCGCAGCTCGAACAT
>JBFOLS010000624.1:0-2109 GCA_040830225.1 Leisingera sp. | reverse complement strand
TTGAGCGACGCCGATGCCGCGGCGACATTGACAGCAATGTGCGCTGCTTCTGTTGCGCAAGGAATGCAGCATTGCCCCGAGCCGCCGGAGATGGTGCTGGTGACTGGCGGCGGCCGCCGCAACCCGGTGCTGATGGAGATGTTGCGGGTGTCTCTGGACTGCCCGGTGAAACCCATCGAGGACGCCGGGCTGGATGGCGACATGCTGGAGGCGCAGGCCTTTGCCCATCTGGCCGTTCGGGTGGCGCGTGGCATGCCGACATCGGCGCCGGGTACCACCGGGGTGAGCGCCTGTGTCGGCGGCGGGGTGGTCAGCGTGCCTGGGGCGGAGACGGATGGCTGAAGCCGGCAGTCTGGAAACAGACGGGCGTGTCTGGCTGCACCAAGTCCTGCAGCCGGAAACCTTGGAGCAGTTGGATAGGCTTTACACAGGCTTCGGTCAGGCAGGAGAGAGGATAACTGCGCTTCAGCCTTTTAACGCGCCAGAGATCCGGCAAGCGTTGAGCGGGTTGTTACCTGGTGTTTTTGCCACGCGTGCTGTTGCCTTTGACAAGTCCGGGGGCCGGAACTGGTCCCTGCCTTGGCATCAGGACAGGGTGATCGCGGTCAAAGAAAGGCCAGATACGCCTATTGCAAAGAACTGGTCCTGCAAGTGCGGAGCCTGGCACTGCGAGCCGCCGGAAGCAGTTCTGAGTAACATGCTGTTTGTCCGGCTGTATCTGGACGATGTGTCAGAACGGTCCGGCGGTATGCAGATGGCGCTTGGCAGCCATAAACACGGCGTTCTGCTCAAAGACGATGTGCGGGTTCTGGCTGAAGCTTCTGTTCAGGAAACCGAGCACGCCCGGCGCGGAGATATGCTTGTGATGAACATGCTGCTGGTGCACCGTTCTCTGCCGGCACGATCTCAGCAGCCTCGGCGGGTGATCCGCGTGGATTATGCCAATAGGGCGCTACCAAAGCCTCTTGAATGGGCCGTAAAAAATTGACCTTATTGCCAACCCTTTTGGATCACCGTGACAGCTGCTTCACATAGTCAGCCGTGAATTCTCCATACCCGTTCGACGTCGACTTCAGGTGCTTCTGGGTGATCGCGTGGAAGGCAGGCAGCTGGTGGAAGGGCACGTTGGGGAAGGAATGATGCTCGGCGTGGTAGGGCATGTTCCAGGCCAGGAAACGCACCAAGCGGTTGGTGAAAGTGGTGCGGGAGTTTTCCAGCATGTTGGCAACCGGCGGGCAGAGGCCGTGCTCTGCCAGCAGATAGGCGCGCAAGGCCGGCTGGCCGATCAGCAGCGGCACAATCCAAAGCCACAGCACCAAGGGCGAGACCAGCAGGCTCAGCAGCGCTGCGGCATAGATTGCCAGCAGCAGCCGGGATTCCAGCCGCATGTCTGCGTGGCGGCGGTCCGGCAGGTAGGGCGCGCTGATGGTGCCAAAGGCATTGCGCCAGATGGTTTTTGCCATGCCTTGCCAGTAGCCCCAGCCGCTCAGGTACATGACCCATTGGGCGAAGGTTTCAGGCCGGCCGCCATGCTCCAGTTCCGGGTCGCGCTCCGGGTCGTTGGTGAATTTGTGGTGCGCCAGGTGATAGTAGCGGAACCAGACAAAGGGCAGGGCAATGGCCAGGGCGCAGAAATGGCCTGCGGCCTCATTCAGCCAGGCGCTGCGGAACGGGGTTTTGTGGGTGCATTCATGCGACAGGGTGAAAAGGAACACCAGCAATACGCCCTGCGGCAGCATCAGCAGCGGCCAGAATGGCACCTGCAGCGCGATGCCGACGGTGCAGGCTGCCATCGCCGCAAGATAAAGCGCAAGGTGCCTGAGCCCCGCCGCGTCGGAACGGGCGGTCAGCGCCGCCTTGGTTTCAGGCGGCAGTGATTTGATGAGGCCCGTGTGGTCCAGGCTGTGATCCAAATGTGCAGACATATAGACAGTCTTGTCTAGTAATCTGATTCGCCGCAAGAGGGCTGGGTTCAGCCGCGCGGTATGTCGAAGCCCGGGGCGGCGAGTTCAAAGCCCTCGAACTGGAAGCCCGGCGAGACGGTGCAACTGACCAGCGTGAACTTCCCGGTAGTGCGCGCGGCTTGCCAATGTCCTTCAGGCACAATCA
>JBFOLS010000623.1:0-2212 GCA_040830225.1 Leisingera sp. | reverse complement strand
CCGCCCGCCGGTGACGAACAAATAATCCTTCAGATACTGCACCCCAATGGCCGGCTCTGCCCGCACCAGGATTTCCGAACTGCTGGATACCAGCCCCGGCAGGTCTGAGGTGACCTGCCAGATGAAATGCACGTCCGTCTCAAGCGCGTTGGCTGCTTGCAGCACCGCAATGACCGACGACAGCTCGAGATGCGAAAAACCCGGGCGCACGTAAATTTCAAAGCTCAGGGTTTTCCTGGACTGACCGGAGGGCACTGTGGGTTTGTGCGGACGGGTTTGCCCGGCATCCTTTCCTCTCTGACTGCTGTGGCGCGGCCACCCGAATGGGAAACGCACGCTGACCTTTCCCGCCCCTCTTCACTTCTCTGCAGACGGCGTGAGGATTGCACGCATCGGCCTGTGCTTAGTGACCGCGCCGGACTGCGGAACCGAGAACGCCTCAGCGTCAAAACAGCGCCCCTCACACCCGTGGCCAGAACCGGCATTGGCAAACCTCAGAACCCAACTTGGCGCATTGCTGCCGGGAACGGTCCGGGCAAACGCCAGCACTGGCCCGCAAGATACGCCACACCGGGGCGGCCGGCTGAACCACCCCGGCAGAAATCAGGCCAGAAGGCTGCGGCCTTTTTGCAGGAAGCCCCGGTATTCCTCCTCCGGCACCAGGCTGCCGCCAGTGGCCCACATCACATGGGTGCCCTGCCAGGCAAGGTCCTCCAGCCCGTTCTGCGCCAGATAGCCCTGCCCCTCCGCGGTTGAAAACAGCATCTGCGGGCCGCCCAGGCAGGCCGCAGCCGAGGGTTCAAGCTGCAGCCCAGCATGGTCCTGCGCCAGCGTCAGCCAGCGGAACAGGTCGTCGTCGGCAACCGTAATAACCCCGCTCAGCAGCGGCTGCATGACCTGCGCTACAAACTGGCTCACCTCGGCCACCGCCATGCCGTCAGCTTCGGTCCTGTTGGTCAGACCTGCATCGTAGACGTTGACCACCTTCTCCAGCCCCGAGGCCAGCTGCACCAGCGCGCAAGGAGACTGGGCAGGTTCCACAAAGAAGCAATGGGCGTGGTCGCCGAACACCTGTTTCAGCCCATAGGCCACCCCGCCCGGCGCACCGCCGATGCCGCAAGGCAGATAAAGAAACAACGGGTGTTCTGCGTCTACCTTTATGTTCCGCTCTGCCAATTGATCGCGCAGCTCTGCCGCAGCTGCGGAATAGCCGAAGAACAGCAGCTCCGAGCGTTCGTCATCAACGAAGTAAATCTTTGGATCCGCCTCTGCCTGCTGACGCGCCGAAGCCACCGCGGTCCCGTAATCCGCTTGGTGCTGCACCACCTCGACCCCATGGCGGCGCAGGCGTTCCACCTTCCAGGGCTTGGCATCCGCCGACATGTGCACCACCGCACGGAAACCCAGTGCCCGGGCAGCGATGCCGACACTCAGGCCCAGGTTGCCGGTTGACCCCACTGCCACTGTATAGCTGCCGAAACGCTCCCGCACGGCTTCAGACGCAAGTGCCTCAGGCGCCGCGTCCGGCGCAACCATTTCCAGTTTCCGGGCCAGCGATAACCCGTGCAAGAAAACCTCGTAAACGCCGCCGCGCGCCTTAACCGACCCGGCCACCGGCAGCGCGTGATCGCCCTTCACAAAATACCGGCCCTTGTCCTGCCCCATGGCCGCGGCCAGATCCGCCACCTCAATCAGCTCGGAGGCAATAACGCCGCCGCTTTGCTCCAGCTCTGCAAAACACAGCTGCAGCAGCGGCGCCAGCGCACGCCAGTTGGCTTCGGCTTCGGCCACCTGCTCCGGCCGCACCGGCACCCGGGCCGCGGCAACAGGCCCCAGTCCCGGGTTGATCCACATCAGCAGCTCCAGCGCCTGCAGGCGGTGCAGCAGGGGTTCATCCATGTCGTGTTCCTTCTTGCATGCGGACAGCATGCCCGGTTTTTACGCCCTCTCCACCCCGAAAAGCGCGGTCAGGCAAAGCGTTTGCGGCATGAAGAAGCCCCGCCGCGAAAATGGAACGCGGCGGGGCCGGGGCGGCAGGCCTTAACCGGCCTGCCCGGGAGAACGCGGGGTCAGCCGCGGTAGACCGGGAAAGCGGCGCACAGCTCTGCCACTTGCGCAGCACAGCGCGCCATGGCGGCATCTGTATCCCCGGCCGCCTCTGCTTCCACCAGGTCCGCGATCATTTCACCCAGCGCCTCGAACTCCGTTTCCT
>JBFOLS010000622.1:0-7443 GCA_040830225.1 Leisingera sp. | reverse complement strand
GGCGCGGTCGACGGCCCCCAGCAGCTGTTTCAGCGACAGCGACTGGCGCTGCACATCGCGGTTGCTGGCCACCTTGGCGTCAGCCGGGATCAGGAAGTTTTCACCCTGCACCTCGATCCCGTGGCCGGCAAAATAAACCAGCGCCAGATCGGCAACTTCGGAGCGGAAGGCAAAATCATCCAGCAGCTGTTCCATTTCAGCGGTGCCGGGATCAAGGGCCAGGCTGACGTCAAATCCGATGCCTTCCAGTGTGTCGGCCATGCCCACGGCATCATTGCGGGTGTTTTCCAGCGGCGGGAGATGCTGGTACTCTGCCACGCCGATGACCAGGGCAATCCGGTCGCTGGCAGCGTGCGCGCCCGCCGCGAGCAGCAGGCACAGGGTGATAATCAACGGTTTGAAAATAAAAGACATGCGGATACCCGGGCTGGCAGATTCTGCTTATTGCCCAATGTAGTCCGCGCCGGCGGCAAAGAAAAAGAAAATTCGCAGCCGCTAGCGGTCCCGCCCGGCAAAGGCGGGACCATAGGGTTCAGGTGCTTGCCATATTACTGGCAGACCGCAGGCGGTCGCGCAGTTTTTCCAGGGTAACGCCTGCGGCGGCGGCGGGCAGATCGGCCGGTCCGGACTCGTCCACCTGCGCCTGCACGCGCTGGTAGAAGCCGGAGAGCCCCGAAAGGGTCTGGATCACCAGGTCAAAGTCCTGCAAAGCGCGCAATTCCTGGCTGGTTGGAGCGGTGCCCCGCTCCAGCACGTCAAGAACCACGTTTTCCAGCGTTTGCATCTGGCTGCTCAGCTGCTCCATCTCCCACGCCGAAGCGGCGCATAGTTCACCCAGGGCCTTGTCGGGACGCTCCATGGTTACAGCCGCCCGACGACCTGTTCGATGGCCTGCTTCATTGTCGCCACCGTGAACGGCTTGCGGACAATGTTGTTGAGGCCAAGCTGCTTGCCGACCTGGATCATTTCCGGTGTCGGTTTGCCGGTCACCAGGATGAAGCCGACCCGCTGGGTGGACTGATTGCCGCGCAGCGCCTGCAGCAGCCCCAGACCGTCCATTCCGGGCATGTTGTAATCCGACAGCACCATGTGAACCGGAGTCTGGACCAGTTTCTGGTAAGCGCCCTGGCCGGAGTTTTCGACCATGTAGTTCTTGATGCCGATCTCATCCAGGCTTTGAGTGATGATCCCGCGGCTTGTCGACATGTCGTCAACAACCATTACGCGGAGAGAGTCTTTCAAGCTCATTTTTCTTTCCTTCTGCTCTGCTTGCAGCCCCGGTCAGGAGGCCCTGCCGGCGGGTGAGTTGATGTAAGTGGTGATCCCGGCCGTCTTCAGGTGCTGCGCTGCCGGGCCTGACATGCGCTCGGAATGTCCGATGAAGAGGTAGCCGCCCGGGTTCAGGGCATTCTGGAAGGCGCTCCACACCTTCTGCTGGGTCGGGTTGTCGAAGTAGATCGCAACGTTGCGGCAGAAGATCGCGTCGAATCTGCCCTTGAACGGGAAGGGTTCGATCAGATTCAGCACCCCGAAGGTGATCAGGTTGCGCAGGCTGCCGGGCAGCCGTCCATCCGCGTCCCGGGCAGGCACCATCTTGCGGTACTTCGCATCGATCTGAGCCAGCTCGTCCTCGGGATATTTGGCAGCCTGGGCATGGCGCACGACAACCGGGTCGATGTCGGTGCCCAGGATCTTGAAGTCAAGCTTGCCAGCTTCCGGGCACATGTCCAGCACCGTCATGGCGATCGAATAAGGTTCCTGGCCGTTAGAGCAGCCCGCCGACCACAGCCGCACCCGGCCGCCGCGCCGCGCCTGTTCGATCAGCGGCGGCAACACGTCGTTGCGCAGCGTCTCGAAATGATGCGGCTCCCGGAAGAAATGGGTCACATTGGTGGTCAGCAGCGACAGCAGGCCGCTGCGCTCCTCGTCCGCATTGGGACCGTCCAGGCAGGCAAGGTAGTCCTTGAAGCTGGTGAAATTGCGCTGGCGCAGCTTGCGCGCCAGGCGGGAGGACACCAGGGGCTTCTTGCTGGCTGCCAGGGCCAGGCCGAAGTGCTTATGCGCGAATTTCGCGATTGCCTCGAACTCATGGTCCGAGAGCGCAAAGCTTTCGGCAGTAGGAGTGATGGAACCTTCTGCGCTCACGGCATCACCTGCTCCGGAGCCGAGATGACCGCATCCAGATTGATGATGCGCACCATGGTATCATCATGGGAGATGATGCCCTGGATGTACTCCATCGTGTTGCGGCTATCGACCGGCGGGGTGTCCTGGATGTCATCCGGGTTGATCGAGATGATCTCGGACACCGATTCCGCCAGCAGGCCGACCGGCTTGCCATGCACGGAGACCACGATGACAACATTGCGCTCGCTGGCTTCGGTCTGCTGCAGGCCGAAGCGGGCCGAGAGGTCATAGATCGGGATCACCGCGCCGCGCAGGTTCATCACGCCCAGCACGTCGGCCGGGGCATGCGGCAGGATGGTCACCGGCGACCAGCGGCGGATCTCGCGGATCTGGGTGATCTTCAGGCAGAAGGCCTGCCCTGCCACGGTGAAGCTGACAAACTCGCTGTGCTCAGCGTGTTTCACTTCCTGATCGGTTTGCTTCACTTCAGCTTGCATTGCTCAATCTCCGCTCGGTGTCAAAGGCGGCCGCTGTGGGCGAGGCCGCAATGATGCTTTCAGGGTCCAGGATCATGGCGATCTTGCCGTCACCCAGGATGGTTGCGGCGGCGACGCCGGGGATTTCCCCGCAGACGCCGTCCAGGCTCTTGATCACCACCTGGCGCTGGTCATGGATGTCATCCACTGCCAGGGCGCAGCGCTGGCCGGTTTCGGTTTCCACCAGAAGGTAGACGCCGGCCTGCTGCTCGCTCTCGCGGTACAGCCCCAGGCCGCCTGCAACATCGCAGATCGGCACGAAGTTGCCGCGGATCGACAACAGGGTTCCGTCGGCGCCCAGGCTGTTGATCATGTCGTCGCTGCCGCGCATGGTCTCGACGATCGACGTGATCGGCACCACCATGGTCTGATCGGCAACCGACACCACCATGCCGTCCATTACCGCCAGGGTCAGCGGCAGGATGATGGTGAAGGTCGAGCCCTTGCCAGGCGTGGAGGAGATGTTGATACGGCCGCCAAGTCCGGTCACCGCATTTTTCACCACGTCCATGCCGACGCCGCGGCCGGAGAGGTTCGACACTTCCTTGGCCGTGGAAAAGCCGGGAGCGAACAGGAGATTGTCGATCTCGCTGTCTGTCAGTTCGGCATTTTCCGGGATCAGCCCCTTCTCGATTGCAATCTGCTTGACGCGCGGGCGGTTCACACCGGCGCCGTCGTCCTTGATTTCGATGCAGACGCTGCCGGAACGGTGGGAGGCTGAAAGCCGGATTTCCCCGACTTTGGGCTTCCCGGCGGCTTCCCGGTCTTCGGGTTTTTCAATACCGTGGTCGACCGCATTGCGCAGGATATGCGTCAGCGGGTCGGACAGCCGCTCGATCACGGTCTTGTCCACCTCGGTGTTTTCACCTTCGTTCACCAGCTTGCAGGTTTTTTCGGTTGCAGCAGAGGCTTCGCGCACGATCCGAGCCATACGCTGGAACAGCGGTTTTACCGGCTGTGCACGGATGGCCATGACACCTTCCTGGATGTCGCGCGCCAGGTTTTTGAAGCCTTCCAGTTCAGTCTCGACGTCCCGGGTATCGGACACATTGAGATTGGCGATCTGCTGGGCCAGCATCGAATGGTTGATGATGAGCTCCCCGACAGCGTTGATAAGCCGGTCCACCCGCTCGAGTTCGACGCGGAGCGTGGGCTTGGGACCGCTGCGCTGCTCCTGCTTGCCGCTCTCGGCTTTCGGGGCCGATGCCTTTTCTGCGGCTGCTGCCGGCTTGGCTTCGGGTTCTGGTGCGGGGGCCGGCGGCTCAAAAGGGAGTGCAGCAGGACCCGCTTCGGCGTCCGGAGCCGGTTCGGGGGCAGAGGCCTCCGCAGGCGGCGCGCTGAACATGGCGTCAAGCGCGGCCAGGGCGTTTGCCTCGGCTTCGGCATCGCCGTCGCCATCGATCGACAGTTCGCACAGGCCTTCGACAAATTCAAAGACGGCCTCGACGATTGAGCGCGGCTCCTTGGTGACCAGGACCAGGTCCCAGGCCAGATAGCTGTCGCTCATGTCCATCGAGTCAAAGCCCGGAAGCTCGTTCTCGTCGAGCTTTACCGTCAGCTCACCCATGTCCCTGAGCGCCTGGAACAGGAAGAAGGGTTCGTTGCCGGTGCCGTACATCTCCTTGAGGGGATGAAAGCGGATCCGGTAGGTTTCTTCTTGCGGCACAACGATTTCCGGTGCCGCCGCAGGCCCGCCGAGCCCCATCGGCTCGAAGGTGAGGTCTTCCTCCTCCTCCGGGATGTATTCATCCAGTGCCGCCAGCAGCGTATCGTGGTGCGCCTCGTCAACTTCGCCGCCGTCACGGGCCACTTCGACCAGCGCCGACAGATGGTCGCTGGAGCGCAGCAGCAGCTGGATCAGCTTAGAATCCAGTTCCAACCGGTTGGAGCGCACCTCGTCAAATACGGTTTCAAACCGGTGGGCAAAGGCCACCAGGTCATCCAAGCCAAAGGCTCCTGCGCCACCCTTGATCGAGTGCACGGCGCGGAAGATCGCATTGACAACTTCGGGGTCGTGATCGCCTCCTTCGATAGCGGTCAGCCCCTCATCCGTTGCTTCGAGGAGCTCTTCGCACTCCTCAAAGAAGGTATCCTGTATCGACCCCGACATCTTAGGCCGCGGCTCCTGTCACGCGCTTGAGCGCGAAGATCAGAGACGCATCGTCAAAGGGCTTGGTGATCCAGCCGGTGGCACCGGCGCCGCGGGCGCGGGCTTTCAGTTCAGGTGCGCTTTCTGTGGTCAGCACAAGGATCGGCACCTTGGAATTAATCCCGAGGCCGCGCAGCTCTTCGATCACGCCGAAACCGTCAAGGTTGGGCATGTTGATGTCGGTGATCACCACATCCGGATCCACGTCCGGATACATGTCCACGCCCTCACGGCCGTCCACGGCGCAGTGATATTCAAATCCGGCCTCTTCCAGGGTCGCGGCCAGAAGATTCCGGATAGTGCGGGAATCGTCGATTGCCAGAACTTTGGTCTTCATGCTGTTTCCTCGTCTTCAAATCGGTTGGGCTCCAGCCCCAGAAGCGTCAGGGACTTGCGGCAGGATTCAGTGATGTTGGTGACTGAGAAACCTACCCCTTCGGACCGCCATTGCTGTTCTGCGCCAAGCAGAAGCTGCAGGCAGCGCGAAGGCATCAGGGCAACCCCGCTGCAGTCGACTTCGACCGCCTGGGAGCGGGAGCCTTGCAGAAAGGCGATCAGCGGATCCAGTTCCGCGAATGCGTTCGGCAGGTCCAAGATGTGCTTTTGCGTTTCCGTTGTCATATTCGGCGATTCGCACCCCCGTTGTCGGCGATCAGTTCGAGTTCGATGGCTAAGTTTTAGGTGGCGGGCCTTAACATTTGATTGCCGCAGCTGCCCGGCCAGAGGGGATTCATAAGGAGTACGGGAACAAATCTGCGGGGGAATTCCGCTCAATTTTTAACTGTGCACCGCATGCCGCGAGAATCATCTTTTTCCGACAACCGGACCCTGGATCGCGTGTGCCGCAAATGGCCCACATCCTGTGCGTGCATCTTTACCTGAGCTTTACAAAGTGACGCTGGAGAGCAGCTGGAATCATGCGAAAAACCCAATGAAACAAGGCGAATGCGCCTGTCCGTAAGCTGCAAATTAACACATCTGCCGCATTCTGGTCGTCATCTTCTCTTGCGGCAGCCTAGACCGCAGTACTCTTAGGAGGACGGAATGAAAGCGTTCAAATCGCTCAAACTGGCATCTAAACTGCCGTTGTTCGTTGTTGGGCTTGTTTTGGTTGTGACGGCGATTCTCGTCACCATCAGCACCATCAGCTTCCAGCGCAGCGCAGAAGAAAATGCCCAAAATCAAATGCGCTCCATGGTGGCGGACCGGAAGCTTTCGGTGCAGACGCTGCTGGACGGCATTCACGCGGATGTGCAGACCCTGGCGGCAGTGCCGTCATCTGCGACTGCCATCGAATGGCTGACAATGACCTGGAACGATCTGGATGGAAATCCGGGCCAGGTGCTGCGCCAAGCTTATATCGACGACAACCCGCATCCAATCGGGCAGAAGCATCTGCTGTCCCGCGGCAAGGGTGACTCGCCGTACCACATGCATCACGAAAGCTTCCATCCGGCCTATAAGACTCTGATCGAGAGCAAGGGCTACTATGATGCCTTCCTGATCAACCTGGCCGGCGACATCGTCTATTCGGTGTTCAAGGAAAGTGACTTCGGCACAAATATGATGTCGGGTCCGTACAAGGATTCCGGTCTTGCCAAAGTATACCGGGCAGCGCTTGAGGGCAGCCAGGGCGAAGTGTTCTTCGCCGATATGGAGCCCTATGCGCCAAGTGCGGGTGCCGCGGCTGCTTTTGCCGCTGCGCCGGTTGTGAATGATGCCAATCTCACGGTTGGCGTGCTGGCGGTCCAGATTCCGGTGGATATGCTGGGAACCATCGTCAACAACGCGCAGGGCATGGGTGAAACGACCCAGATCTATCTGGCCGGCACCGACAGGAAAGCCCGGACCACTTCCCGCTTTGACGGCGGTTTCCAGGTGCTGTCGCAGCTGCCCTCGACCCCGCAGGTGACCGAAGCCTTTGATGGCAAGTCGCATGTGCAGACCGGTGTTCTCGGGCTGAACGGGCATCCGGTACTGGCCTATTCCGAACCGCTGCCGCTGGCTTTTGCCAACTGGGTGATTATCGCCGAACAGGATCTGGCTGAGCTGATGGCCCCGGCCGCCAATAAGCGCAACATGCTGCTGTTGGCCTCATTGATCTGCGCCACCGGCATGTCGTTCCTCGGCTGGCTGTTTGCCCGCTCGATCACCAAGCCGATCGACCGGATCTGTGAAAACATGGAAGCAGTGTCTTCCGGCAATCTGGAAACCGAAGTCGAAGCGGCCAGCCGGGCGGATGAGATCGGCAAGATCGGCCAGACGCTGGTGACCATGCAGGACGATCTGAAACAGGCCCGTGCCGCGGAAGAGGAACGCGCCGAGATGCAGCGCCAGCAGCAGCAGGTTGTCGAAAGCCTGAGCACAGGCCTGGTGCAACTGGCGGACGGCGACTTCTCACAGCCGATCAAGGGGCCGTTCCCGCAGGAATACGAGCAGCTGCGCGAGAACTTCAACAGCACGGTCAGCAATCTCAGCTCCACTGTGCAGCAGGTTATCGAGGCGTCAGGCAGCATCCGCAACGGTGCGGCTGAGATCAGCCAGGCTTCGGACGACCTGTCGCACCGCACCGAAAGCCAGGCGGCAACGCTGGAGCAGACGGCGGCGGCGCTGGATGAGCTGACCGCGTCG
>JBFOLS010000621.1:0-25410 GCA_040830225.1 Leisingera sp. | reverse complement strand
CCACCGTGGTTAACGGTGCGTTTATTTTTGTTGACTGTTTTTATCACCTTTATTAACAGGCTCAAGCGGAATTTGTGATTCCGCGAAATCAAAAGACAAACGGCCACGCCAGCTCCGACGCAAGCATCCGGTTCGAAAACGAATGAGATGCGAAGGGACGCGAGATGGGGAAACCTTACAAGGGGTGGCGGCTGCTGGGCACCGTATCGGTGCTGAGCCTGATGGCAAGCACAGGCAGCCTGGCGGCGCAGGACATTATTAAGGACGAAGACTTTCTGGGCACAGTTGAGCTGGGCGCAGGCAAGCGAGAGGTGCAGACCAGCACCGCAACGCCGGTGACGGTGATCAACCAGGAAGAAATCGATGACCGGCAGGCGAGCACTATTGCAGAGCTGATTGACTCGGTTCCCGGTGTTTCGCTGGTGAACGGCTCGACTCCGCAGGGTTCCGGTATCAACATCCGCGGGTTTGGTGCAAACGGCACCTACGGCACCGACCAGAAAGTTGCGATTGTCGTGGATGGCGCCACCACCGGTTCGGAAGAGATCTACCGGATCGGGACCCAGCTGTTTACGGACCCGGCGCTTTACAAAAGTGTCTCTGTCATCCGCGGCACGGTCGGTTCCTTTGAATACGGATCAGGTGTCATCGGCGGCACCGTTCTCCTGGAAACCGTGGACGCCTCTGATTTTACCGGCGGCGAAATCGGCCTGCGGTTCCGTCAGACCCTGGGCTACTCCACGAACGGGGAGGGTTTTGACAGCTCTTCGATCCTGGCCTGGCAGCCGATGGAAAACTTCGAAGTCCTGCTGAACTATACCAAGCGGGACAAAAATGAATATGAGGACGGCAGCGGGAACCTGGTTGAGAACTCCTCCGCTGATCCGTATTCCGGCCTGGCAAAGTTCAAGTACACCTTTGGCGAGTCTGACGAGCATGCGGTGACGCTGGCCTACCAGAAGATGTCCATCGACGAGTTCGATGCGCCCTATGACAGCTTCAATGTTGTCAACTTCGGCAACGTCAACCGGACGACCGACTCGGAAATTGCAACCCTGCGTTATGATTTCAATCCGGTGAATAACGACCTGGTGAACCTGCAGCTGCAGTATTCCTACTCGGACATCTACATCGAAAGCGAGGCAGCCAATCCCGGCGGCTTTGCGGACTACCTGCTGGATGGCGACCACGATTACACAATCAAGAAGCTGTCTGCCAAAAACTCGATGTACTTCCAGACCGGCGCTCTGACCCATGACCTGCGGGTCGGTGTGGAACTGACCGAAAAGGACCGCCTGGAAAGCCAGGTCAGCCCCACCTCTGGCAGCGTTGCCGTCCCGGGCGGCACGGACGAACGTGTTGCGCTTTTTGTCGTTGACGAGATCTCGGCCGGCAGCAGCTGGACCTTCACCCCTGCGCTGCGCTGGGAAGATCAATCCATCGAGGGCGCCGGGACATACACTGGCAATACCTACGACAATTCAGCTTTGATGGGGGGCATTTCGGCCCGGTATGAATTCAACTCGGGCTTTGCGGTTTTTGCGAGCGCGGCCTACACCGAAAACCTGCCGATCCTGGATGACCTCAACAACTCCACGTTCATGACGCAGTCCGAGAAATCCAGCACATACGAGGCAGGCTTCTCCTACGCGGCCAGCGACCTGTTTGGCGGCCAGAACAGCTTCCAGACCAAGGTCAACTTTTTTGCGACCAATGTGTGGGCTGTCACCTCCTATTCCGGCATTTCGCAGGTTGACGCTGAAGGCGTCGAAATCGAAGCGACCTATGCCCTGGACAGCGGTCTGTATTTCGACGTCAACAGCGCTATCGCCAGCTACGACGCGGTCGATACATCGAATGCAGATGTTGCCTGGTCGAACGAGCCCGCAAACAGTACCCGCCTGAACGTGGGCAAGCGGTTCGGCGATACTTGGGACGTGAGCTGGGAGCTGGTTGCGGCTGAAAATGGCAGCAACAACCGCAGGGGCTATGGCGTCAGCAATCTGCGGGCCACTTACCGGCCGCAATCCGGACTTCTTGAAGGGACGGAAGTGCGCGTCGGCATCGAGAATGCCTTTGACAAACTGTATCAGCCCAACCTGGCGACCAAGCCCGCGGCCGGCCGGAATTTCAAACTGACCCTGGCCAAAACCTTCTGATCCCAAAGGCAAAACCCGAGAGGTGTGACATGGCACTTGGACTGAAAACCGTAAAACCCTTGCTGTTGGCGGCTGCGCTGGCAGCGGCAAGCGGCGCGGCAGCCGAAGAGGCTGCCAAACCCGGGGTTTCCATCGAACTGAGTGCAGCTGAACCGGCAGGCGGGGCCTGCAAGCTGTCCTTCGTGGTGCAGAACGCCCACGCGGCGGACATCGGCAAGGCGGTTTATGAAACCGTCCTGTTTGATGCCAAGGGACAGGTGGCGCGGCTTACGCTTCTCGACTTCCAGGATCTTCCTGCCGGGCGCCTGCGCGTGCGGCAGTTCCAGTTCCCGCAAGCCTGCGAGGGCATCAGCCGGGTTCTGATCAACGGCGCTGATACCTGTGCGGGCGAAGGCCTGCCGGAGGGCGCCTGTTCGCGCGGGCTCACCCTCAGCAGCAAGGTGATGGAGCTGGCCGGATGACATTTGTTCAGGATGCTCTTGCCAAGGTGCTGGATCTCGGCGGCCCGGTGGTCCTGCTGCTGCTGGCGGTCTCTGTGCTGACGGCGGCTTTGGTGCTCTACAAGATCTGGCAGTACCAGGCGGCCCGGGTCGGCCAGCACCTCGCTCTGGCGGCAGCGGTCGAGGCCTGGGACCGGGGCGAAACCGACGCCGCCCTGCACAAGCTCAGCCAAAGCAGATCCTATCTGGTTCCGGTCATGCGCCTTGCTCTGGACCACAGCCAGGGCAGAATTGCCTGCCAGTTTCTGGCCGAACGGGCCGATGCCGAAGCCGAGGAACGCTTTTCCAAACTGGAACGCGGGCTAGGCTCCCTGGACATGGTGGCGCAGTTGGCACCGCTGCTGGGCCTGTTCGGCACCGTCATCGGAATGATCGAGGCTTTCCAGAAACTGCAATCCGCAGGCTCTTCGGTTGACCCCTCGCTGCTGGCCGGCGGTATCTGGGTGGCGCTCTTGACCACCGCGGCGGGACTGGCGGTGGCCATGCCCACCTCGCTGGTGCTGAGCTGGCTCACGGCGCGGATGCAGCGCGAACGGGTCTTGGCCAACCGCGCCCTGCGGCCCGTCTTTGCCCCCGCCGCACCGAAGGCAGCGCAGCCTGCGCTGCAGGTGGCGCATGGCGGTTAAGCTGCAGGGGGTCAAGCGCGGGCGGCTGTCGATGACCTCGCTCATCGACGTGATCTTCCTGCTTTTGCTGTTCTTCATGCTGACCTCGACCTTCTCGAAATTCGGCGAGGTGGAGCTGATGGCCGCGGGGCAGGGCGGCAGCGCCGGGGAACGGCAGATGCTGTTTGTCTCCTTGGGCGAGAACAAGCTGTCTCTGAACGGTCAGCCTGCCGATCTGGAGCGGATCGCCGACCTAATCCAGCTGCAACCCAAGACGAGCGAGGGCCACCTGGTGCTGGTCAGCCCGGGTGAGGATGCCTCCTCGCAGCGGCTTGTGGATCTGCTGGCACAGTTGCGCCAGATAGAAAACCTCCAAACCCTGGTGCTGGGCTGATGCGTATCAAACAACCGGCGGCGGCACAGAAGGAACCAACAATCGCGCTGATCAACATCGTCTTTCTGATGCTGATCTTCTTCATGATCGCATGCACTCTGGCGGTGCCGCTCGACAAAGACATCACCCTGATCAAGGCGACGGATTTGGAAGGCCGCGAGCCGCCGGATGCGCTGGTGGTGCATGTTGACGGGCGGCTCACCCTGCGCGGCGAGGAGATAACAGATGCAGCGGCCTATGCCGCGGCGCTGACTGACGAAGAACGCAAAGCCGTGCGGATTGTGCCGGACAGGGACCTGCCTGCACGGGAACTGGTGCAATTGGGAAATGCACTGCGCGCCGCAGGTGCCAAACGGGTGCTGCTGGTCTCGGAAAGGGCGCTGCAATGAAGGTGCCGCAGTCCCGCCTGATGGGCCTGGCGGCGGTGTTCGTTGCCGCAGCCGGGCACACTGGTTTTGCCTATATGGCCAGCGGGGAGCGGGCAGAACAGGCTGGCGGCAATACAGGCTTGGCCGCCGAAGGCTATGCTTTTGCGGATTTGGTTCAGGGCACCGATGTGCCCGAGGCTACCAACGATATCCTGGAAGCGGAAATCGCAGAGGCTGCGGAGAAACCGGTTCAGCAGACGCAGCCGCCAGTATCTGAAGCGGTGCAGACTAAGGCCGTCACCGCCCAGGCTCCGGTGCCCAATGCGGAACCGGTTCTGCCCGCCGTGCAAATCGAGCCCGTGGAAACACAGCAGGCTGAAACGCCAATACAGCCTCAGACCCAGGTGGAATCTGTCGAGCAGCAACAGCCCGAAGCGGCTGAAACAGCGCCTGAGCCGGAAGTTCTGGAGCCTTTGTCGGAGCCCAAGCCCGAACCAATACCAGAACCCAAGCCTGAACCGAAACCGGAGCCCAAACCCCGGCAGAAACAGCGGCGTGGCAACAATACTGAGGCGGATGCTCAGGCAGGCGCGGCTTCGGGCACCGCAGCAAAAAATGCCGGGCAGGCAACCTCTTCCCCGGGCACTGCCAAGCAGGAGGGCAATGCGGCAGCAGACAATTACCGCGGCCAGGTGCTGCGGCGGGTCATGCGGGCAAAACGGCAAAAGGTGAATATCCGCGGTGCGTCACTGGTGCGTTTCACCATCATCGGCAGCGGGGCTCTGGGCTCTGCGCGTATCGCCAAAAGCTCGGGCTCCGCCAAACTCGACAGCATCGCCCTGGCGCAAGTGCGCCGCGCCGCGCCGTTTCCGCCGCCGCCTGCCGGGGCTAAAACCTCCTATACCGTCCGGATCAAAGGCAAGTGACCCTGTTCAGCCTTCCGGCAGCACCGCTGCCCGCTTTTTACCGCCTTCGGCCGGGCAAAGATGCTGTCGCTTGCCAGAGCAGTTTTGCAGGCCGCGGCAACAGCCGCTGCCTCCCCGTGCCCCTATAGAGAGGAAGGTTGCATAGTTTTAACATAACTCCAATAATATCTAGACTAATGAAGCTGCACTGCAGCGCCTGACTCCGCGCTGAAGGTCGGGAAAGGCCCGTTCAAGTTATTCATCAAGAAAGGCGGGAACCAGACCTTCTCTGAAGGCGCGAGCCGAACAAGATGACACGTTGGAAGCCGACCTTCAGGCAACGCCGCATGAGGTTTCTGATCAGCATCGCCTCAGGTCAGCTGCGAGCCCAAAGCAACCGATGCCGCAGGCTGCACGAAGGTCCGTTTTCTCGAATTGCAATCAACATTCGGTTTAGCTTTCCAACTCGATCGCTATTGTCAGCCCTGGAACGAGCTTGCTCGCCTGCGTCGAGCGGTTGGTGATGGCCTCAGAGGCCTCCGCGCAAGAATTGACCGCTTTGGAGGCACGCTCGACCGGCAGGAACTAGAGGGAGCTGGCTGGCTTGAAAGACCGCGTGACCTTGCTCATTCGTTCGCAGGCCGCATCCATGAAAGCCTTGAGCGGATTGCTGAACGACGAGGCGAGCTACCAGACGCAGGACGAGAGCTTGACCTTAGCGAAAGCCGCCGCCGAGAGATTGAGGGACAACTAGACAGCCGGGAAGTGTATGCAGAGCGAGGAGGGGGGAGGCATTGATGAGATTACCCTACATGAAAAGGCCCGCCGGAGCGGGCCTTTTCATGTAAAATCAATATCTTATACGAGAGTCTCTTTGGACTTCATCATCGCACTTACCTTTCGAAGGTTAGGTCTCTTCGTCTATGCCTATACCATATGTAATAACAACAGCTTACCCATGCAAACTATTTCGTAAGGCTCAAGCAACTTTGATTAAGCCGATGGTAAATCCATCACCCGGCAGAATCGGCGCTGTACAGCGTGTAACATAGTCTGACGGTCTTTGCTCACCTGCTTCGTTAGGCTGCACAAAAAATTTGTCCGTCAAGTGGTGTTCTTCAAAAAATGGTCGAAGATTGTCATCTAAGCAGTTGATCTCCAATCGTAAAGTTTCAACGATGTGCTTTGAGATAAACACGATCAACGGATCAGCTTGGATGTCCCATTTTCGTGTGGACCGCTTTGTCACTTTGTATAAGTCTTTTCCCTGCATCTCGCAAACATAGGTGAGCTTGGTTCCTGACTCGTCTTGTTTCTTTTCGGGAACAACAGTGTTTCCATCGATTATCACGCTGAACTCTGGAGAATAGTCCCCGTTCTTCGCTCCATCTCCTGCCGTAAAGACATGCTCCCAGGTAATCTTACCGCCCTTCTCGAAGGGGACATACTCCTCAACAGAAGAGTCAACAATGTCGATGATGTTGTTGTCAGCATCAGCCCATTTGACTGTGATTGTGCGGTCGCTTGACCTGACATAGAATGTTTTGTTGTGCTTCATCCCCTCTTTCAGTTGCTCAACAATTCTATCCTGCAAATCATCGCTCAAGCCGTTGTCGTTGGAAAAATCGGGGATGAAAATATGCTTGCTCAGTTTTGCCCAAATCTGATCGATATCTTTCCGTCTCCTAAGGATGTCGTCACCGTAGAAAACGTCCGTCACCACTTCTCTGATAGCTTTGAATGTGTGTAAGAATCTAACAAAAGCACCAAGAATGGCGCTGATGAGAATCAGTCTTCCAAGATCAAGCGCGATCTGAGCATACCAAACCAGATCATCGACGGCGTCTTCTGGTACTGGGGAATGAAAGTATCCAAACAGATAGAATAATATCCCGAGAAAAATTAGAGCAAAGAAGCCTAAAACTGTCCCGAACTTCTGTAAGAACTCGACAGCAACTCGCTTTGCTGAATGTATCATATCCATAAGTACCTCAAATGATCGTATTCCTCGCCGGATCGTCTGAACATTTAATGCATACGGGACGCCGACCTACATAGTTGTATGTCATGAAACCGAATACGAAGAACACCCGTGCCTACAGCAATACATCTGGACATCTCGGTTGTCTGGGCTTTTTGTCAAACGCGCAAAAGAGATACAAGCTGCGATGAACTCAGAGGTAGGCAATTGGCAAATCTACTTCTTTGCTTCATTGATGCTTACTCTGCAGGAGTGTCGTTTCCAACGAAGATTAAGCTGACCGGGTTTTGACCCGACGCAGATTAGGGTCTGGACTTCGGTAACGAGGCCGTCCCTGTCAAGCGGTTTTAGGCAGGCAAATTGATCCGCCAAAGCGGTTCCGCCGGTTCTATTCTAGCCCTTCCTGCTTTTTGCTGCGGCTTTCGGTTGAGGTCTTTCGGGTACATGCTTCGGTCCGTGGTCAGCGCGCTGACTGCCAACATGATGCTGGTTCGATGCAATTCCGATGCGCCCATCTCATTGGCGTGCTTGACGGAAGCCAGCGACAGTCCAGACCACGGCATCATCGGAACCACGTCCCTGCGGGACCTTGAAGGCCTGCGATCAAGCAGGCAGAGAGTGGAGGAGCATTCGGTCAGGCCATGTTCGGCGCGGCATCCGGCTGGAATACTGTGCCATCGACCCAGATCCGATGGAGTATCACCGCAATACGGCGAGCCAAGGCAACCATCGCGCACTTGCGTCCACGGCGTTGTGCGAGCTGGGCTCCCCATGTTCTCAGCCATGTCGATCTGCCCCGGTTCATCATGACCGTTGCGGCCTGGCACAGCGCTCGCCTGAGATTGGCATCCCCCGCCTTGGTGATGCCGCCCGATACATCACGTTCGCCGGATTGGTTGCGCGAAGGAGTCAGACCGGCCCATGGACCAACTCTCTTCGAAGAGGAGAAGCGCGCGGGATCGTCCACTGCGGAGCAGAAGGTGAGCGCCACGACAGCCCCAATCTCAGGCATCGTCATCAGGCGGTGGCAGACAGGATCATCCTGGGCGAGCTGGCGAACTTGCTTTTCGAGGGTGGCGAGCTCCTTGCGCAGGGACGCTCTGGCGCGCAGCATCGGCCCTGCCGCGGTTTCCAGCATGGGGTTGCCGTCTGCCAGTTCCCGAACGCGGCTTTCAAACCTGCCGCGAGAAATTGCGCCGACCTTAAGGCCAAAGTTCCTCAGCAGCCCGCGCAACGACATTTCCAAGGCGATCATGCCATGTTGAATGGCTTTCCGGGCGCCGAGAACAGCGCGGACCTCCTGTGCCGAAACTGATTTGCAGTGGACCGGACGAAACCAGCCGAGGTGAAGCAGGCGCGCAATCCCCTCGGCATCCCGGCGGTCCGTCTTGATCGGCATGGCCTTCAGCGCGCCTTTCACCTGGCGCGTTTCCATGAGCACAGCGTCGAGGCCAGCGTCGGTAAGCCCTCGGTGCAGCCATTGCGACAGTGGCCCAGCCTCCAGGCCAATCGCGGCAATGCTGCCGTCCAGATCGCCCAGCCAGCGCGTCAAAACCTCGGGTTCGCTCTCAGCTTCTGCCTCTTTGATGATCTTGCCATGCTCGCTGATCACGCAGATTGCGGTCTTGGCCAATGACACGTCCAGTCCGACAAACAGTCTCATCCCGTAGTCCTCCATGTGGATCCTATACGGGAGCGTCGGCAGCTGACCTGTCAGCATGCAAGCGGTAACGGGCAGTGTGGAACGCAGGCCCCGCTACAGCATCTCATAGCCAGTAAATGACGAGTGCGGCGAGTGCGATGGCTGACAGAAAGACCTTTGAGCATTTATCGTATCGGGTTGCCATACGCCGCCAATCCTTCAGCCTGCCGAACATGATCTCAATCCGATTGCGCCGTTTGTATCGACGCTTGTCGTATTTGACGGCTTTCTTGCGTTGCTTTCGACCGGGGATGCAGGGGCGTATCCCTTTGTCTTTCAACGCTTCTCTGAACCAGTCGACATCTGGCAGGCTGCTCAGCAACGCCCTTGCGCCAATGTAATCGCTTCTGTGGTTGCCGCCCCAAGTGCAAGGAGTTTTTTGACTCTGAAGGTGCGTGATCGAGTGCGAACTTCTGTAAGGCCTCTTTTGGCGGCATTTCCAGAAGCCGCAGGCCGGTATGGTGATCAGCGGATCAGGTCCAAATCTAACTTTCGAGCTTTGTGCTCGCAGCGATTAACTGGTTTTCCTGATCCAGATCTGTTCGATCATTGCGCCCATTCATGTCATCGTCTTCTCACACTCCCGTTGAACCGGTCTTTGCAGTCTTACACGCGTATTATGCCGCGCCCGCAAGTTCCGGATCCTTGTAATCCTCATGTTTCGTGAGCATCGCCCAGATCTGCCGAGCCATTTTGTTGGCCAGCGCGATTGCGACAAGCATTTTAGGCTTCCGCGCCAACATGCGTGACAGCCAGCTACCCTCAACAACCGAGCGCATTCCAAGCCAATTCAGTCGTGACATTGCGCCAATGATCAGAAGGCGTCGGATATCTGCCTGACCTGCCTTGGTCATACGTCCCAGGCGCTCCTTACCTCCAGAGGAGTGCTGCTTGGGCACAAGACCCAGCCAGGCTGCGAAGTCACGACCGGTCTTGAACTGTGACATGTCTGGCCCGAATGCCTCTACCGCAGTAGCCGTGATCGGGCCAACACCAGGCATCGTCTGGAGGCGACGAGCTCGGTCCGACTGGGACGCCAGAGTTGAAAGCTTCTTGTTCCTTTCAATGATACGAGCTGTTTTCTCTGCAATCTGCGCCAGCAGTTCTCTGCACTCCTCTCGGATCAGTTTTGGCAGGCCTGTTGTTTCATCCTCCAACAACGCCGCCATACGACCCAGGGAACGTATTCCTACCGGGAATACGTGGCCATTCTCATACAGCAGAGCTCGTAAAGCGTTAACATCTTCAGTCCTTTGATGGACCAAACGCTCCCGGCCGCGGAACACTGCCGCACGGGATTGCTGTTCAACTGTCTTTGTGGGCACAAAGCGCATCTCCGGCTGTCGAGCCGCGATCACAATCGCCTCGGCATCGGCGGCGTCATTCTTCTGACGCTTCACGAAAGGGCGCACGTATTGCGGCGCAATGAGCTTGGCCTCATGACCAAGAGCATCCATTTTCCGAACCCAGAAATGCGCACCACAGCACGCTTCAAAGATGACCAGGCAGGGCTCTTGATGAGCCATGAATGCGACGAACTGCTTTCGCGTGAGCTTCTTGCGAAACTGTACCTCACCAGTTTGCAGAGCTCCGTGTACTTGAAAAACAGACTTTGCCAGATCGACCCCAATTATCAATTCTTTCATGTCGCCGTCCTCTCCATATTGTGGCTGTAATCACCACGACCCTGGCACATTACGATGCCATCTCGGGAGGGCGGCAACCATTCCATCTGACTTGCCCGGCAGTAACGAACAGATTCAGCGGGCGGCCTTTGCTATCGCAGACGGCGTGCAGCTTTGTATTCATGCCGCCCTTGGTCCGCCCTAATCAGCCGTCCACGCCCCCCCCTTTTGACGCCCATGCTGGTCGCGGTGCGGAGGGCCTTCAGATAGGTTGCGTCGATCATTACAGTCTTCTCCTCGTCATGCTCGGCGGCCAAACCCGCCATCATCTGAGCAAAGACACCCTTATCGCTCCAACGCTTCCAGCGATTGTACAGCGTCTTGTAAGGGTCATAGGGAGCAGGCGCGCCACTTCAGCGTAACCCATTGAGATTGATGAAGATAATTCCACTCAGAAAGCGCCTGTCATCGACTTGAGGCTTGCCGTAAGACTTTGGGAAGAAAGGTTTTAAACGCGCCATCTGCGCGTCGGTCAGCCAGAAGAGATCAGGCATGTTCACCGCTCGTTTTAGAACCGTGAATCATGCTGCAAGGCGAAAATCAATGGGTCCTGATCCTAGGTGAAACAGGCAGCTTTGCAATGGCACAGATGGCGGTGGTGGGAATGTAGCTCGCTTTCACTGCAAATTAACCTTGTTTTTCCCTGCGCTTTCGCAGTTCGCACTAGCGTTGTTGCAAGTGTTCCGAAAACTATCTCCAGCAAATTTCGCAAACTCAAGTTATCAGCTCTCTAGCTTCGAAGCGGCCTTGATTTTGGGAAGCAGGACCCGCATTCCAAACGCATCTCCTGCTTGGAAGGGGAAAACATCTCCTCCGTGTCTGCGGACGATGTTGCGGGCAATTGAAAGCCCAAGGCCTACACTGCCGTCAGTTACATCCCTTGAAGTGTCCAAGCGGGTGAATGGCGTGAAGACCTCTTCAAACATACCGGCTGGAATTCCTGGCCCATCGTCGTGAAATTCCACTGTGATTTGTTCAGGACTATTCGTCAGGATGATCCGGACCCTGGTCCCGTATTTGACGCCGTTATCTATGAGGTTGCGGAAAACCCGCTTGATCGAAACCGGGTGGCACAAAGCAAGCGAGGGGACTGCGTGCTCCAGTTCGGCATTTGCCTCTTCCACTGCCAGTTCCTGGAGCAATTCCTTGAGATCCACTGGCTGGGTTGCTTCTTCAGAAGCTTCTTGGGACGAAAAGGCGAGGTAGCTGTCAACCATCGCTCGCATTTCCTCGGCGGTTTCGATCATGTCCTCGCGCAGCTTGTCATCTTCGATGAACTCTGCCCTGAGCCGCAACGAGGTTAAGGGCGTCCGCAGGTCGTGGTTGATGGCTGCCAGCATGTTGGTGCGGTCGCGGACAAAACGGGTCAGGCGTTCCTGCATCCGATTGAAGGCATCAGCAGTTCTAGCAACCTCCGCAGGGCCGGTAACCGGGATCGGCCGTGCGGTCTCTCCGCGGCCGAGCTGATCGGCGGCGCTGGACAGGTCGCGCAGTGGGCGGGTGATCTTGCGGGCCAGAATGGTGACGCTGCCGCCGATGCCCAGAAGCGAAGTTAGGACCGACAGGGCAAAAGGCGCGAGGTAAATGCTGAAGTCGGCGTTGGCGAGGGTGCGGACGTTCAGCCAGCTGTCATCGTTCAGTTGAACTGACACGGTCCAGAACGGGCATTCCCGTGTCGCAGGAGAGTCATAATGCTCGACGATGCAAATCTCTGCGGCGTCGCCGAAGAAGATCCACCATAAGTCAGTAATGTTGATTGTCCGGGCCTTCATCAGAACATTCTGTTCTCCGAAATATTTCAAGAAAAACTCGGCATACGATATCTCTCCCAGGGGTTCATTTCCCTGCGGGGAGCCGGTCACTCGGAAAGTTGTTTCGTCGTTGCCGGCCATTTCAAGAATGCGGGCGTGTGCAGAAGGAGCAGAGCTGTTCAAATAATCCGCAGTGCTGACAATTTTCTGATAGAAATACTGGTCTTCATGCTCGTCGAACTTGTCATCCTGGTAGATCAGCAGAGCGGCGGTGACCAGTGTCTGGGTCAGAACCGTTACGACCACGGTAGCGGCAATCAGATAGCCGGCCAGGCTGCGCGGCAGCAGTCTCATAGTTTCACCACATCGCTGGCGAATGTGTAGCCGCCGCCCCAAACGGTTTTGATAAATTCGGGCTTCTTGGGGTCGGCCTCGATTTTCTTGCGCAGGCGGCTGACCTGGTTGTCGATGCTGCGGTCAAAGACGGTACCGGTGCGGCCGCGCACCTGGTCGAGCAGCTGGTCCCGCGACATCACGATGCGCGGGTGCTGCAGGAACGTGGCCAGCAGTTTGAATTCGACGCTGCTGAGCTCAACCATATCACCGTCTTCGCTGATCCGGGTCAGCTGCCGCTGGCTCATGTTCAGCTGCCAGGAGCCGAATTGCATGTAACCGTCCGAAAGGCCTGAATATTGTTTGGGCAGGCTGTTCACCCGCCGCAGCACGCCGCGGATCCGGGCCAGCAGTTCTCGCGGGCTGAAGGGTTTTGTGACATAGTCGTCCGCCCCCAATTCCAGCCCGACGATGCGGTCAGTTTCATCGGTCACCGCGGTTAGCAGGATCACCGGAATGTCGCGGGTTTCGCGGATGCGGCGGCAGATATCCAGCCCGCTTTCGCCCGGCATCAGGATGTCCAGCACAACCAGGTCAATCTGCGCTGTTTTCAGTGCCGCATATGCCGGGCTGCCATTGCCCGCCGTAGTCGCCCGGAAGCCGTTGCGCTTCAAGTAATCGGCCAGTGGCTCGCGAATGTTCTTGTGGTCGTCCACGACCAGAATATGCGGCTCCTGCACGGCCATTTGCCCTAAGTCTTTGCTGTTTGTCCGGGGCAGAGACTAACGCCAAAGGGCGGTAAAAAAAATTGTTCAATTGTCTCCAGCTGTACCAGTCCCGCCGACTGACATACTTTTTTACAATTTCCCATGCCGCTGGCACAAAGCCGCGACATCAGCTGCCTACCTGCCAGTCCAACGATGGCGCAATGCGCCCGGGCAGGCAAAGGACAGACCATGGGCGGCAGCCCCAAGACCAGAACCCCTCGCTTTTTCTGTGCCGTGCTGGCCGCTGCCAGCCTGACGGCCTGCAGCACATTGGAGCCAGTGGCGCTCCCGCCCGCGCAGGAGGTGCTGAATGCGCCGGCGCAGTTCTCCGCTCCGGCACCTGCGGGCGGGCTGCTCGCGGACAGCCTGCTGGAACTTTTTGACGACCCTGAGCTGCGCGCTGCGGTTGCCCGGTCGCAAGGCGGCAACCTGGACCTCCGACAATCGGCCAAACGGCTGGAGCTGGCAGGCATCGACCTAACCACAACCGCCGCAGACGCCTGGCCGCAGCTGTCGGGCAATTTGAACGCCAGCCGAAGCAGCGGAGCAGGGGAGAACCTCTCGCCCACGCTGGACGTGCATTGGGAAGTCGACCTCTGGGGCCGCCAGGCCGACCGCCGCCGGGCTTCCCGTGCTGACCGTGCTGCCGAGGCTGCCCGGCATGAAGCCTTGCAGGCTTCGGTTGCAGCGCAGCTGATGCAGGCCTGGTTCGACGCGGTGGCCGCCAAGCAGCAGCAAGACCTTGAGCGGCGGCGTCTCACGGTGCTGCGTGCCAGTGCGGAGAACACCCGCGCCAACTACCGTGCGGGCATCGGCACCTTGAACGACCTGTCCGCCATCGAGCGCGATGTTGCCCTGTCCCAGGCCGCCCTTGCCTTGAACGTAGGACAGGCACACGATGCGGTGCGCACGGTGGAGTTTTTGCTGGGCCAGTACCCGGACAATGAGCTGGCCATCCCTTCCCACCTGCCGCGCCTGAAAGCGGCGCCTGCGCCGGGTCTGCCGCTCGCGGTTCTGACGGAGCGCCCCGACATGCAGGCTGCCTGGCAGGACGCTGTGGCCGCCAACCGCCGAATTGCGGTCAGCCAGAAAGAACTGTTGCCGCAGATCTCGCTGACCGGGCAATTCGGCAGCGCCAGCAATGACTTCAGCGCGCTCAGCCATGGCGCCACGGTCTGGTCGCTGGCCTCGGCCCTAACCGCGCCCATCTTCGAAGCCGGGCGGCGCAAGGCCAGTATCGAGGCCTCCAGGAACCGCGCCGACCAGGCCTTGCTCACCTATCTGCAGACTGCGCTCACCGCGTTTTCCGAGGTCGAGCGCGGCCTGGACCAGGAAAGGATCCTGGCCCGGCGCGAGGCGCGGCTGGCCGCGGCCGTCACCCTTGCCCGCGCCACCGAGGCGACGTTTGAAACCCGGTACCGGGCTGGCCTGTCCACCATTCTCGAACTGCTGAGTGCCCGCAATGCGGTGTTCGATATCCAAGGCCAGCTGCTGGCGGTGCGCAATGAGCGGCTGAAGAACCGTGTCGCCCTGGGCCTGGCGCTGGGAAAAGGAGTGTAATCAGATGCTGAAGAACTGGATCGGCGCCGCCGTGCTCACCGCTGCAGCTGCCTTTGTGGCCTATCCTGCCGATGAGAATCCGCCGGCAGAGGAACCGGAAGCTCCGCAACGGATGCTGGCGGAAGTGCACATCCTGAAACCCGAAGCCCGGCACGCCACGATCACAACTCACGGACAGGTTAGCCCCCGCTGGCAAAGCCGCCTGTCAGCCGAAGTTGGTGGCCGGGTGGTCTCGGTCAGCAGCAGTCTGCTGACCGGGGCCCGTTTCCAGAAAGGCGAAACCCTCGCCCGGATCGAAGACAGCACCTACCGCAGTGCGGCTGCTTCAGCGCGCTCGGCACTGGCCACCGCCGAGCGCGCCCTGCTGGAGGAGGGGCAGCGCGGTAAGCTGGCGCTGGAGAACTGGGAGGCTTCCGGCTTGGGCGGCGAAGCCACCGGTCTGACATTGCGGCGGCCGCAGCTGGCAGAGGCCCGCGCCGGGGTTGAAGCCGCCCGTGCCGCCCTAGCCCAAGCGGAATACGAGCTGCAGCAGACCCGCATTACGGCACCCTTTGACGGGGTGGTTGCCAGCCGCAGCCTCAACCCCGGCGAAGTGGTGCAGGCCGGCACCCAGATTGCCGAAGTTTTTGACACCAGTGTGTTTGAGGTCACCGCGCCGCTCAGCGCCAGCCAGTTCGTACAACTGGGTGCTTCTGAGGGGGCTACGGCGGTTTTGGCCAGCGTTTAAGGTCCGGCCCGGCCGGGAGAGGGGGGTCGGGGTGATCCTTCGGTCGACGCGGTAAACCGCTGGAGCAATGGGGTGGTCCAAATGCAGGCCAGCGCCGGGGGGATGCCCCGCCCGCTCCCGGCTGTTCAGTTGCAGGGCCGCCGCCATGATGCGCTTTATGCGGTGCACGAAGCGCTGATCTCGCGCCAAGGGCTGGTCTGGTATCTTGATAGGAAGGACCGGCTCAGGGCTATCACAGCTGAACCTGTTTTCACGGCGGAGGGGATCTCTTACCTCGCCGCGCCTGAGGGCATGGAGCAGGAACTCCGGCTGGCGGTGCCCCGCAGCGGTTACCTGAGTGGCGCCAGGGCCAAGCCCCGCATCATTTCTGAACCGCTGCCTGATGCCTCCGTACGCGCGTTCCGTGCCGCGGAAGGAGCGGTGCAATGAGCGCGCTCGCCCGTTCCGAAGGCTGGATCGGCTGGTTTGCCCGCAACAGCGTCGCCGCCAATCTTTTAATGCTGATCATTCTGGCCATGGGGCTGGTCACAGGCATCGGTATGCGCACCGAAGGTTTCCCCGCCGATCCGCCGCGCAACGTCACCGTAACGGTCAATTTCAACGGTGCCTCCCCGGAAGACGCCGAGGAAGGCGCTGCGGTCAAAGTGGAGCAGGCGCTGAACGGCTTGCAGGGGATCGAAGAGATCACCTCGACCATCACCGCCGACTCCGCGGAAATCGCTGTGAAAGGCCTGCCGGATTACCCGATGGAGCGGCTGAAGTCCGACGTCAAGGACCGGGTCGATGCGATCACCACCTTCCCGGCGCAGGTGGACAGCACCACCATCGCGCTGGAGCAGGAAGAGCGCCATGTGATCTATGTGCAGCTGCTGGGCGGCCAGGATCACGCAACGCTGAAAGAGACCGCGCGCCTGGTGCGGGAGGCCCTGTTGGATCTGCCCACTGTCAGCAAGATCAGCACCGAAGGTACCCGCACTGCCGAGATCACTGTCGAACTGCAGGAGGAGAAGCTCCGTGCTTATGGCCTGAGTTTCGAGGAAGTGGCGCAGGCGGTGCAGGGCCAGTCGGTCAGCCTGTCCGGGGGAACCTTGGAGGCCGCAAACGGCACTCTCAGCCTGCAGAGCCGCAACCAAGCTTATTACGGTCGCGACCTGCTGCAGACCCGCATCCGGGTCTCGCCGGATGGCGGTGTGGTGCGTCTTTCGGATGTGGCCCGTGTGACGGACGGTTTTGCGGACGGCCAGGTGCTGTCGATCTACAAGAGGGCGCCCTCGGTCAGGCTGGATGTGCAGCTGATCGGTAAGGAATCCATTACCGAGACCGCGGAGGCTGTTCTGCAAAGGCTGGAAGAGCTTCGCGCGGCGCCCTGGATGCCCGAGGATGTGCGCCTGGAAAGCTGGCTGAACGAAGCTGAGCTGATCCGCGACCGGCTGGTACTGATGTCCAGCAATGCGCTCACAGGGATGGTTCTGGTATTTGTGATGCTGGCGTTGTTCCTAGACTTCCGCGTGGCCTTCTGGGTGGCTGTTGGCATCCCGGTCTCCTTTGCCGGTGCGCTCTACGTGATGGGGCCGGACGGGTTCGACTACTCGCTCAATGCGCTGTCGACCTTCGGCTTCATCATATCGCTTGGCATCGTGGTGGATGACGCCATCGTCACCGGCGAGAACATCTATGCCCACAAACGCAAGCACGGCGGCGGGGCAGAGACCGCCATCCGCGGAGCCCTGGAGGTGGCCACACCGGCCACCTTCGGGGTGCTGACCACAGTTGCGGCTTTCTATCCCCTAACAACGATCTCTGGCGACTTTGGCGGCTCCTTTAAGATCATTGCCGTGGTGGTGATCCTCTGTCTGCTGTTTTCGCTGGTGGAGTCTAAGTTTATCCTGCCCGCCCACCTGGCCCATATGGATGTCTCCAGAAAGCCGAGTGCAAACTCGCTGGCCGCTGCTTGGCAATCTCTGCAAACGAAGGTGGAGCGCGCCATGGAGTGGACCATCCAGCGCTTCTATCTGCCGCTATTGCGGACCGCCCTTGCGCATCAGTTGCAGGCGGTGATGGTTTTCGTTGCCAGCCTTCTGTTTGCACTGGGCCTGATGGCACAGGGTATCGTTCAGACGAATTTTTTCCCGGACCGGGACTCAACGCAGATCCATATGGATGCGACCCTGGACAGCGGCACACCAGCCGCTCGGACCCAGCAAATCGCCGGGCTGTTCGAAGCCAGCCTGCTCAAGGCTGTTCACGGGCTTGAAGAAGAATACGACCTGCAGGAACCGCTGGTGGCCAGCTACTACGTATCTTCTGCACAGGCAGAAAAACTGGTGATTTCGGTTGCCTTGGTTGCCAGCACCAAGCGCCCTTTCGGTTCTGATGAACTGGTGGAACGCTGGCGGGTTGCCGCCGGAGTGCCGCCTGGTGTGCGGCAATTGCAGCTGTTCTCGGATGACGACGGCGTCGAGGATTTGCGGTTTGGTCTAAGTTCGGAAGATCCGGTAGAAACCGTCGCCGCTCTGACCAGCCTGCAGCAGACGTTGCAGGAGACCACTGGGATCTACGACATTCTGACGGATCTCGACAATGAAACGCTGGAGATGTCGTTTGAGCTGCTGCCGGAAGGCGAAGCGTTGGGCCTGACCAACCGAGAGGTCATCACCCAGATCCGCAACGCTGTGTTCGGTTATGAGGCGCAGCGCATACAGCGCGGCAGCGAAGAGGTGCAGGTGCGTGTCCGCTACCCGGAAAACGAGCGCGATAGCCTTAGCGATCTCAGCCAAATCCGTCTGCGCACGTCGGCGGGCGGCACTGTGCCGCTGGACACCGTGGTCCGGCTGAACCAGCGTATGACGCTGCTGGAGCTCAAGCGCATCAACGGCGCCCGAACGCTGGAAATTTCAGCCAAGGTCGACAAGGACCTGACCTCGGTCACCGAAGTTGTCGCGCAGCTGGAAACCAACGCTTTTGCCCGGCTGAAGGCCGAGTACAGCGGCCTGTCGATCAACGTCTCGGGCGAGGCCGCGGAGGAGGAAGAGGCCACCAGCCAACTGAGTAACGGGTTCGTGCTTGGGCTGATGCTAATCTTTGCGCTTTTGGCGGTTCCGTTGAAATCCTACACCCAGCCTTTCCTCATCATGCTGGCGATCCCCTTTGGCATTGTCGGTGCGGTGATGGGGCATCTTGTGACCGGTCATCCGGTCTCGCTCCTGTCCTTTTTCGGCATGCTGGCGCTGAGCGGGGTGGTGGTGAACGACTCTCTGGTGCTGGTCAGCCGCTACCGCGCGGCTCGGGATGAGGGGCACCCTGTTTTTGAGGCGCTGCTCGAGACCGGCGCGTCCAGGTTCCGGGCAGTGATGCTGACCTCTGTCACCACTTTCGCAGGGTTGCTGCCGCTTGTTCTGGAGACTTCGGAACAGGCGCAGATGCTGATCCCGATGGCGGTCTCGCTAGCCTTTGGTGTGCTGTTTGCCACGTTGATCACTCTGATCTTCATCCCCGTTCTGCTGTGCTTGAGCACGCGTTTTCCAACGCCTCCGTTCCGCCGCCAAGGCGGGCCGGGCTGTAGTCGGCCGGTGCGGTGACACTTTTATACACTTTTGCCGCATCCCGGGATCATTGCGGCAAACCTGGCTTCTAAACCTTCGCTCGAACCCCCTAAAGAGGATCAAACAGACAAATGAAACCTGTTTATAAACAGATGATTGGGGCCGGGTTGTCGGCAGCTTCAATTCTGGCTGCAACCCAGGTGCGGGCTGAAGGAGACTGGGAAGGCAGCGTTGGCGCCGGTGTCTTCCGGGCGCCGGAATACCTGGGGTCGAGCGAAAGCACGACCAGCGGTTTTCCGATGTTCGAACTGACCTGGCGCGACCGGCTGTTCATTGGCCCCGGCGGCATTGGCGGCTATGTGTTCAACACCGAGGAATTCAGCCTTTCCGCCTCTATCGGCTATGATGGTGGCCGTGACGAAGCCGACAGCGTCTTTCTGCGCGGGTTGGGAAACATCGACGGCGGCGTCACATACAACCTCGGTTTCGAATATGAGTTCGGGCCGGTCACGCCCTATCTCGAGGTGACCAAATACAGCAAAGGTTCGGAAGGGCTGAGCGCGACCATTGGTGTTGAAGGCATGGTGCCCTTGCGCGTGCTGACGGGCCGGGCATCCTTTGCCAGCTTGGAAGAGGGCGGCTCTCCCTTGGATATGGGGCCCATGCTGACCGCAGGCATCTCTGCTGATTGGGGCGACGATGATTTCAACGGCGCGTACTATGGGGTCACCGCGACGCAATCCGCCGCTTCGGGCCTGGGCCGATACACCGCCACCAGCGGCTTTCACGCGATCAACTTCGACATAGGTATCCAGGTGCCGGTCACCGAGCGTTTCAGTGTTGGCGGGGCGGTCACCCATTCGGTGCTTACCGGGGATGCCAAAGACAGTACCATCGTTCGCGACACCAGCGGAACCTCCGTTGGATTGTTTGGGGTGTACAGGTTCTAATCCTGCCGAAGCTTGCACCATCGGAAAAGGAACGCTGACAATGATGCGCCTCTTTCTGCTTTCTGTATCGATATCGGCAGGGCTTGCCTCGAAAAACGCCTCAATGCTCGGAGGTTCACTTGAATCTGGTTGCCGAACAGAAGCGGAAGGAGGCGCACTGCCCGTTTTTGCCCAGCGGGTCTGCTACAAATACTGTCTTGTTTTGTCCGGCAGTTGCGCCGCTTTTTGCATTTACGGGCACCCGCCTGAATTCAGTTTTTGCGAAGAGAGCATCAATTTCATCAATTCTGCACCTAACGTTTTGTTCGCTGCCGGACCAAACCTACCCTTCGGATAGCAAATTCACTGCTGCGGCGTGGCCCGTCGAAGCTTCCGTCGTGCTTGCCCCAGCATTTTCCATCGAACAAAATGACCGCAGCGCGGGACTGAGTTAGCTTTCGCTGCAACAGATTCAATGGCCGAATCTACGGATATTTTTTGCAAATTACCTAGCATCGCTTTCTGTCAACCAGCGTACAAATTCGGTCGAGCCGATGTTCTCGCTTTCAGGCGCCAGGGTGACATAGGTCTGGCCCGAGGGGCGGAAACTAAAAGGCGCGATGAGGCGCCCCGCTCGCAAGTCGTCTCGAACAAGAGCTTGGGGGCAATGGCCATCCCCATAAGCGCCGTAGCAGTCTCTAACCTGAAGCAGATGTGATCGAAATCCCGACAGGCATAAGGCAGTTTGATGCCGTTTCCTTTTGCACCTGCCCCGACAAGCAAACGACTGAGTTTTCTCGAGATTAGCAAAAGGGAAATGTTCGACATCTTGTCACTGTGTCAGGGTGACGTCGCCCAAGAACGTACCGCTTTGCGCTGCGGCGAGCACCGATGGCCGGTTCGCCGTAATTGTGAGTTGCTCTCGGAACAACTCTAAACTTCGACATTCTCACACGGTCAGGCCTTCAAAGGTTTGCCGATTGGGATCGGTTTGCAGTCCTGAGAAGCTCGGCTGAGTGCACTGTTGATTTATCGATCTGCATGATCTAAACTTGAACTACGCGTTCGTTTTTTGACGATGAGTCATAAATCGAGCGCGAACCTTGCGGGGAGCAAGGTCAATTGGACAAGGAAAGCGGCCAGAGAAGGATGTTTAAGGTCTGGCAATCTGGCCAAACAGCGTTCGCCTGGCACGATCACGCCTACAGGCCCATAGGGAGGAGAATATGGTGTCGAAGTTTAAAACCTTTTTCAAAGCAGCAGTCCTAGCATGCGTTGGAGCAACTGCGTCGGCTGAGACCGAACTGACGGTCTACACTGCTTTGAACGCAGATGATCTGGACCGCTATGCTGCGTCCTTCAATGAAACCAACCCGGACATCAAGATTAACTGGGTCAGGGATTCCACTGGGATCATCACAGCGAAGCTGCTGGCCGAGAAAAACAACCCGCAGGCAGATGCGGTGCTGGGGCTGTCTGTCAACTCAGTGATGGCCCTGAAGCTGGAAGGTATGCTGGAGCCCTACACTCCCGCAGGCGCCGACACGCTGAATGCCCAGTTCGTGGACAATGGTGATGCCCCCAGCTGGGTTGGCATGAATGCCCTTTTTTCCGCGATCTGCTTTAATGCCGTCGAAGGCGAGAAACTGGGCATCGCGGCGCCGCAATCCTGGGATGACCTGCTGAAACCAGAATATGCAGGCCATATTGTGATGCCGAACCCCAACTCTTCGGGTGCGGGGCTGCTGAACGTCACCAGCTGGCTGTCGCTTAAAGGGAGCGAGGAAGGCTGGGGCTACATGGCGGGGTTGCATGAAAACATCGCACGCTACACGCACTCAGGGTCGAAGCCCTGCAAACTGGCCGCATCCGGTGAAAATCTTATCGGCATCTCATATGCGCTGGCGGCAACCAAACTGAAAGGCAGCGGAGCCCCGATCGACATCATTATCCCGACGGAAGGTGTTGGCTGGGATATGGAGGCAACCGCCATCGTCTCGGGCACGACGAAGCTGGAGGCCGCCCAGGCGCTGATGGACTGGACGGCGACAGAGGACGCCAATGAGGTTTATGCAAAAGTATATGCCGTCGTTGCCAAACCTGGCGTGTCCAATCCGAACGAGCATTACCCGTCCAATGTCGTGGACGCGATGATCCCCAGTGACTTTGCGAACATCGCCAAGAACCGCGATACCATTCTGAGCGATTGGCAAGGCCGTTTCGGCCATAAGTCCGACCCTCAGAACTGAGGGGCGGCATTCACCCCGGGCTGCTGCTCCCTGGCCCGGGGTATTTCTTTCTTCACTAAAAGTGTGTCGGCGAATGATCACACGAAAACCAGCCCCCGGTTGTCCGGCAGCGGAGAAATCCCATGGCAAACCCATATGTTGAGATCTCCGATCTCGAAAAGTTCTATGGCAGTTTCTGCGCTCTGAAGGGCGTGTCGCTGACCATTCTGGAATCCGAACTCGTCTGTTTTCTTGGCCCGTCGGGGTGCGGCAAGACCACATTGCTGCGTGCGATTGCCGGGCTCGATCTGCCCAGCTCCGGGCAGATCCGGCAGGGTGGAGACGATATCACCAGCCTGCCGGCCTCGTCCCGAGACTACGGGATCGTGTTCCAGTCCTATGCGCTGTTCCCGAATCTCACCATCTCCCGCAACATCGGGTTCGGGCTTGAAAACCGGGGGCTTGGAAAGTCCGAGATTCAGGCCCGTGTTAACGAATTGCTGGCGCTAGTCGGCCTGCCTGACCAAGGCGGGAAATATCCATCTCAGCTTTCAGGCGGGCAGCAGCAGCGCGTGGCCCTGGCCCGGGCCATGGCGGTGTCACCGGGCCTGCTGCTGCTGGATGAGCCGCTGTCGGCCCTGGATGCCAAGGTGCGGACCCATCTGCGCCACGAAATCAAGGAACTGCAGCGCGACACCGGTGTTACGACAATTCTGGTGACCCATGACCAAGAGGAAGCCCTGTCAATGGCGGACCGGATCGTGGTGATGAACCATGGGGTGATCGAGCAGATCGGGACGCCTGCAGAAGTCTACCGGGAGCCGGAAAGCTTGTTTGTGGCCGACTTTGTGGGGGACACAAACCAGCTGGCTGTCGCGGCTGCTGGTTCGGATACCGTGTCGAACGGCTTTTCCACGTTCCGCTGCCGTACCCACGGCCACGCCGCGGGCACGGACCTGATTGCGGTTATCCGGCCAGAGGATGTGGTGCCTGTCGAAACCGGCGCGGCGCCGTCGCAGGACGCTAGCCGGATTGACGTCATGATCCGCGAGATGGAATTTCTTGGCTCTTTCTGGCGCTGCGACCTAAACAGCGCAGCCTTTGGGGGGGCGCTTTTTTATGCGGATTTCTCAATCAATGCGGTGCGCCGTCTTGGGCTGAACCAGGGGGCAAGCCTGACGGTTGAGCTGCCGGCTGAACGCCTGATGGCGTTTGAGCCGCTGCAGGAGGCGGCACAATGACGGACGCTGCACACCCGCTGCCCAAAACCAGTGTGAAGGCCATGATATCCCGCGACGACCTGGTCATACGCGGCGGCATCATTGTCATTTTCCTGTATTTGCTGGTCGCTTTGGTTTTCCCGATGGGGGCCATGCTGGCCAAGGCGTTTTCGACCTATGGGTTCCAGCTGGAACAGTATGAGTTCCAGGTCAGCGATGATGCCGGTGCCTTCGGCGATACGGTTGTTTCCGCCGCTGCCCTGGATGCCGCACATCAGGCGCTGCCGCCGGAAAAGCTGACGGCGAAATCGACCAGCAGCATTTCGGCAACAACGTTTTTCCCCGAATTCAGCTTCCGCAGCTCGGTACGTTACCGGATCCGGACCGCGTCCGAAGATGTGGCTTTCTTGAAGGGCGCCCAGCTCCATTCTGGACCGGAATGGGTTGAAATGAGCTCCAACGAGTTCCGGCAGGTGCTGCTGAAACCGTCGCGCAGTTACGGGCTCGGCAACTTTGCGACCTATTTCTCGACACCGGTTCTGTTTAAGTCCATCCGCAACTCCTTGCTGATCTCGGCAATCAGTACCGCGGTTACGGTTTCGCTGGCTTTTGCATTTGCCTATGCGCTGAACCGCTCCTGCATGGCGTTCAAGGGGGTGTTCCGCCTGGCAGCCATGGCGCCGATACTGGTGCCGTCGCTGCTGCCCGGTATTGCGCTGGTCTATCTGTTCGGCAACCAGGGCATGCTGAAATGGATGCTGATGGGAGAAACCATATACGGACCCATAGGGATCTTGCTGGGGTCGGTTTTCTTTTCCTTTCCCCATGCGTTCATCATTATCGCAACGGCGCTGACCCTGTCGGACGCTCGGCTGTATGAGGCCGCCGCCTCGCTGCGCAGCAGCCCGTTCAAGACTTTCATGACGGTGACGCTTCCCGGCGCGCGTTTCGGCCTGATTTCCGCAAGCTTTGTGGTCTTCAGCCTGGTGATGACAGATTTTGGCCTGCCCAAGGTGATCGGAGGGCAGTATTCCATGTTGGCGGTCGACATCTATCAACAGGTGATCGGGCAGCAGAACTTCGAGATGGGTGCGGTTGTCTCCTTTCTGCTGATCATCCCGGCGCTTATGGCGTTTGCCGTGGACCGGCTGGTGCAGGGCAAACAGCAGTCTCTGCTGTCTGCACGCTCCGTGCCTTATGAGCCCGCACCGCGGCCTCTGACGGACAAGCTGTGCTTTGTCTTCTGCGCAGCTATGTGCGTCTTTCTGCTGGGGATCATCGGCGTCTGCCAGTATGCCGCGCTGGTAAAATTCTATCCCTATGACCTGAGCCTCAGCCTGAGCAACTACCGCTTCGATCTGCTGGACGGCGGCTGGGCCTCTTATTTCAACTCGATCAAGCTGGCGCTTTTGTCGGCCGTCTTTGGAACCGCCGTGGTGTTCCTGGCCGCCTACTTCGTGGAGAAGGGCAATGCCTTTTCGGCGGGGCGGGGGCTGCTGCAAGGGATCGCCATGCTGCCGATGGCAATTCCAGGCATGGTGCTGGGACTGGCCTATATCTTCTTCTTCAACGATGCGGCCAACCCTTTTAACTGGCTGTATGGAACCATGGCCATTCTTGTGGTCAGCACGGTGACCCACTTCTTCACAGTTGCCTATCTGACATCAGCCACGGCCCTGAAGCAGGTCGATGCAGAGTTTGAACCGGTGGCCGCGTCACTGAAACAACCGGTGTTCCGGCTGTTTTCGACAGTGACGGTTCCGATGTGTGCACCTGCCTTGCTGGAAATCGGCATCTACCTGTTCGTCAATGCGATGACCACGGTGTCGGTGGTGGTATTCCTCTATTCCCACAATACTCCGCTGGCTTCTATCGCTATCCTAAACATGGACGATGCAGGCGATATCGCTCCTGCGGCTGCCATGGGCATGATGATCTTCTACACCAACTTGGCGGCGCGGCTGTTCCATCTTTGGGTTTCCCGATTGGTTCTGCAGAAATCGCAAGACTGGCGCAGTCGCTGATTTTCCCTTGGCAGCAGCAGGTTAATTGGT
>JBFOLS010000620.1:0-2122 GCA_040830225.1 Leisingera sp. | reverse complement strand
GTAATCGGGCCGTGCTTTGGGCAGCATGCCTTCCAGCATGGCATTGACAGCCAGATCCGCCTCGGTCACCGGGCCTGCACCGCCAGGCTTGTCCCAGCGCTTGGCCTCGGGGCCCGTATAGCGGCACGCAATGTCTCCGGCCTGTTCCGCCGCTTTCACAAGCAGGGAAAGGTCAGTTGCCGGCAAGTGTCATTCCTTCGATCAGAAGCGACGGCACCACGGTCGACAGATGCTGGCGCGCATCATTGGCAGGCACGATCCGGCGCAGCATATCGTGCAGGTTGCCTGCAATGGTGCATTCATTGACCGGATAGGCGATCTCGCCGTTTTCCACCCAGAAACCCGAGGCGCCGCGGGAATAATCGCCGGTGTTCGGGTTGATGGTGGAGCCGATCATCGAGGTGACCAGAAGGCCGGTACCCATCTGCGCGATCAGGTCGTCGCGGCTGGCCTCGCCTTGGGTCAGCGCAATGTTCCACGTGGAAGGAGAAGGCACCCCGCCGATGCCGCGGGCGGCGTTGCCGGTGCTTTCCAGTCCCAGTTTCCGGGCTGAGGCCAGATCCAGGGTCCAGCCGGTCAGCACGCCTTTGTCCACCACGGTGCGTTTGCGGGTCGCCAGGCCTTCGCCGTCGAACGGGCGCGAGCCGGAGATGCGCGGGCGGTGCGGGTCCTCGATGACCGACAGCGTCTCGGGCAGCACCTGCTGGTCCAGCGAATCCTTCAGCCACGAGGAGCCGCGGGCAATAGCCGCGCCATTGGCGGCTGACAGCAAATGACCGATCAGCGAGGAAGAAATGCGTTCGTCGAACAGTACCGGGTAGCTGCCGGTCTTGGGTTTGCGCGCGCCAAGCCGGGCCACAGCGCGTTCGCCGGCAGTGCGGCCGATATCTTGTGCGCTGCGCAGATCCGCCTGGAAGGTGCGCGAGTCGCCGTCGTGGTCGCGTTCCATGCCGGTGCCGGTGCCCGCGATTCCGGTGCAGGACAGCGATCTGCCTGTGCGCTGGTAACCGCCGGAGAAACCGTTGGTAGCCGCCAGATGCACCACATGACGGCCATAGCCGGCGCCTGCAGATTGCACCTGGGTGATGCCGTCGATTTCTTGGCAGGCGGTCTCGGCTGCCAAGGCATCTGCCTGCAGTGCCGCGGGTTCTGGCTCGCCGCTGGGATCCTCCAGTTCCAGTGAAGCCAGGTCCCAGCCTTGCGCCAGCTGCGACGGATCGGCGAGGCCTGCATATGGGTCTTCGGGGGCTTCCTTGGCCATGGCGACGGCGCGTTCGGCCATTGCTTCGATGGTTTCGGGGCGCATGTCCGACGACGAGACCAGTGCCTGGCGCTTGCCGACAAACACCCGCAGGCCCAGGTCGGTGCCCTCGGAACGCTCCGCATGCTCCAACCTGCCCTCGCGCACTTCGATGCTGAGGGAGCTGCCCTCGGCAGCCATGGCATCAGCGGCATCCGCGCCGGCCTTGCGGGCGGCGTCAATCAGGGCGTGGCAAAGCGCTTCGGGGGACTGGGTCATGGGCACCTTCTGTTCTGCTCTCTTCAAGAGCTATCCAGACAGGCGCTCTGCCGCAAGGGCGGGCAGCAAAAAAGGGGCCGCGGCTGGCGCCCCCTGTGCATGATCCGTCCGGGAATTGACGGTTATTTTATGCGCTGGCCATTGGCCAGAACTTGGCCATTTTCCGAGACTTCGATTTTCGAGATGAGGCTGTCCTCGCCGTCGCCCGGTACTGCAAGCATACCCATCATCATCCGCGCGCCCATGGCATCGCTGTCGGTCATCAGTCCCATCTGGATCAGCGTGTCGATCAGCCCGTTGGCGCCGGTCAGCTGGAAATTCGCTTCGCCCGACGGGGCCGGGAAGCCGCCATAGGTTTCCAGATCGCCATTGTTAAAGGCAAAGTCGCCGGTGCCGGTCAGCTTGGCGCCTGCCGCGGAGACTTCCAAACCTGTCATGGTGAGAGCGTTCAGCTCCAGCGGTTGCTCGCCCGGCTTCATGGCCATGAGGGCGGTAAAGTCCAGCAGGTTTTGCAGCAGCGTGGTTTCGCCTTTGAAGGAAGCTGCAACGGTTGCTGGATCGCGCGGCAGCACCGTGGCGGGGTCGATCAGGCTCCAGATGCCG
>JBFOLS010000619.1:0-5696 GCA_040830225.1 Leisingera sp. | reverse complement strand
GGGCGATTTTCTCGCCGCACTCAGATCACCGGCTCCGCCTGACGGGCTGCGGGATGCGCTGTCCCGCTGGCCGATGCTCAAGGCCGCCCTGGCCACCAGGCCGAAGCTGGTCAAAAACGCGCCGGTGCAGGCCGTTGTGCGCGAAGGAACCGAAGCAGACCTTTCCGGGCTTCCGGTGCAGACCCATTGGCCCGGCGATGCAGGGCCGCTGATCACCTGGCCGGTCGTGATCACCCGGCCATATGAAAGCGGGCCGCAGGACATCAGCCGCTGCAATGCAGGCGTCTACCGGGCGCAGGTGCTGGACCGCTCCCGGCTGATCATGCGCTGGCTGCCGCATCGCGGCGGTGCCGCGCACCACCGCAGCTGGGCAAGCCAGGGAGAAAAAATGCCGGTGGCCGTGGTTCTGGGCGCCTGTCCTTCGACGCTGCTGTTAGCGGCGCTGCCTTTGCCGGAGACAGTGTCGGAGCTCACCTTTGCCGGGGCGCTTGGCGGTGCCCGGCCGCGCATGGTTCCCTGCCGCACCATCCCTCTGATGGTGCCGGCCGATGCCGAATTCGTCGTTGAGGGCTGGGTGTCGCCAGACGAAACCGCGCCCGAGGGCCCGTTTGGCGATCACACTGGATATTACAACCCGGCCGAGCCGTTTCCGGTCATGCAGGTCAGCGCCGTCACACACCGCGAAAACCCGCTCTACTTGTCCACCTATACTGGCCGGCCGCCGGATGAACCTGCCATCATCGGCGAGGTTTTCAACAGGCTTGCCTTGCCGACGGTGCGGGCGCAGATCCCTGAAATCCGGGATCTCTGGCTGCCGCCTGCGGCCTGTTCCTACCGCATTGCCGTTGTCTCCATCGACAAGCGCTACCCCGGTCATGCCCGCCGGGTGATGATGGCGCTTTGGGGAATGCTGCCGCAATTCAGCTACACCAAGATGATTATTGCCGTTGATGCCGACACCGACCCGAGGAACTGGGATGACATCGCTTGGGTGCTGGCGACACGCATGGACCCCTCCCGCGATGTGATGATTTTGGAGAACACGCCGATGGATTACCTCGATTTCGCATCTCCCCAGCCAGGCCTGGCCGGCAAGATCGGCATTGACGCCACGACCAAGATTGGCAGCGAAACCACCCGAGAATGGGGGCGGGTCATGCGGAGCGCGGAAAAGGACCAGGCATTTGCCGCCGAGTTGATTGCCCGCCTGATGCCGGGGCTGGGGGCATGAGCGCGCGGCGGGTGGTTCTGGGGGTCTCCGGCGCATCCGGTGCCATGCTCAGCCTGGCAGCAGCCCGGCATCTCGTCGCACAGGGAGTAGAGATAGACTTGGTTGCAAGCACTGCCGCCAGGCGCACTCTGGCAGAGGAATGCGGCCCGGAGGCCTGGCAAACGCTTGAGGCCATGGCGGCCCGCAGCCATGCAATCAGTGATATCGGTGCTGCGATTGCGTCGGGTTCCGTGCCGGTTTCGGGAATGATCGTGGCGCCCTGTTCGATGCGCTCCCTGGCTGCAATTGCGCACGGGCTTGACGATAACCTGCTGACGCGGGCTGCCGGCGTGCAGCTCAAGGAACGCAGGCGCCTGGTCCTGCTGGCGCGTGAGACCCCTCTGACGCTTGCGCATCTTCGGAATATGGCTGCAGTGACTGAAATGGGGGGGATCGTCATGCCGCCAGTCCCGGCATTTTATCTTGCACATGCAACACTAGAGGAGGCCGCCAGCCAGATTGCCGCCCGTGCTGTTGACCTTTTGGCCGTTGCCGCCCCTTGTGCGCAGCCCTGGGCGCCTGAGGAACCGGGGTGACCGGCGGCTGACGCATCCGGCTGCAGACGAAGTGTGCCTAGAGGATGTCGCAGGCGGTCTGTCCACGAGCGGCCTGCAGGAGGAGCGGGCGGATCAGTTGCCCAGCACTGCAACAGCTTCGAAGAGCATTCCGTCAATTGCCAGACAGTGCAGGGCCGCTTTCAGAACCGGACCGGCTTGTGCTGTGCGAACCCGGTCAGGGCTAAGAGAGATCCAAAAAATCTCTGTCTCAGGTGCTCGTGGCAAGGAAATCCTACCGGTGATGGCGCCCGGTGCGGGCAGCAGGGCCGGTAAGAAGGCGAAACTGGCGCGCGTGTCAGGGATGTTGCGGAAACGAAAGCAGTCATCGACCGGATCGTGCGTTTCGGTGCGACGCATTCCTCTTTCGTGAAGTCCACACCAGTAAAAGGGCGGATGGTGGAGCTTCAAAGGCCCTAAGCACTGCGAGACGAATCCGGGCCATAAAGACAGCCGTGGGCGGCAGGAGGGAGAGATGTTGGGGGATTAAAGTGCAGGTTTCTGTTGCCAGGTACCTGCGGACCCCGCCTTACGCGGCTAGGCATAAGGACTTAAGTTTCGGCGACCCGAACTGCTTACGCAGCCAGAGCCATTGCCGGAGCACGATTGTCGTTTGCAATTGTACTGTTTGGGCCGGTACGGTGGCACCCCGCCGAGACAAAGCTAACCCCTTTAGACGTCCGTCGATCCTGTTTCGGCCCCATGATCCCCAAACGAAGGATGTTGGTGGAGCCGCCGGGTACCGCCCCCGGGTCCGATCCGCTTATTATGAGCGCGTTTATGTCCATAGTCCCGAAGGACAGATTGAATATAGGGATAGGGGCGGGGGAGTTAAAGTGCGAAAATCAGCTTGTTTCCAGGTGGTTGAAATTTTTGTCAGCTTCGCTGGTTCACCTGGGATCTCGCAGCGAACACATCCGCCGCGAGTTTCCTGGTTTCGCCTTCAAGCTCCTGAAGCCCGCTGGTCGCCGCGGAACCTTCTCCGGCCTCAATGGCGTCGGCTATCCGTGTGTGGATGCCGGTGATCACCTCCCGGTCACGGGCGGTGAAGGTGATCATGTTCATCAAGGGCTGCATAGCCTCGACCGCTCCGGCCAGCTGGTAGGACAGCACCGGATTGCCCGCGCCATCCACCAGCGCCCGGTGAAAGGCCACATCGGAGGCGCAGAAAGCCTCATCTGTCAGACCGGGCTGGCTCTGCCGGAAGATCTCCGCCCGCATCGTCGCAAGATGATCGGCGCTGCGGCGGGCGGCGCTCAGCGGCGCACAGGCGCGTTCCAGCGCGTAGCGTGCCTCGCAGGCGGTATCAAAGCTCACTGCATTCATGCTCAGCAGCAGAGTGGAGGTGGTGATCTGCTGTGAATAGGCGTCCTCAAAGCTCAGCCGGTTCACAAAGGCACCGCCGGAAGCGCCGCGCTGGGTGCGGATCAGCGATTGCGCCGCAAGCCGTTTCAGCGCCTCGCGCACGGTGGGGCGGGAAACCTGGAAATGTTCAGAAAGTTCAGCTTCAGACGGCAGCCGTGCATCGACATCCAGCTCGCCCGAAATAATAGCATCCTTGATCGCCTGGGCTATCTGCACCGGCAGATCGGCGGAACTGTTGGGGTCTATCTTCATCTGCAGGGCCCTGACGCGGCGGAATGCCAGCGGGGCGCCGGCAAGAAATCATTTGTCTGACATTTAAAAGTCTGACATTTAATACCTAAGGCCTGAGTCGGGAGAGGGCAATGCTTGGATCGTCACTGCGCAGCGTTTTGTGGCTCGGATTCTTTGCTTCCATCCTGCTGTCCTGGTGGATGATGTACTCCATGAGCACCGGTATGGGGCTGGATCTGATCGGCCGTCCGGGACCGATGGCGGAAACCATGCGCAACATGGACCCGCGCATGGACATGTATATGCCCATGGCCGCCTATGGCCCGGTCTTTTCCATGTGGGCGATCATGATGGCGGCGATGATGCTGCCAACCATGGTGCCAACACTGCGCAGCTACGAGGACCTGATCACCAGTGCCAATGGCTCACGCGCGGGCTGGCTGGGGCTGCTTGTTGGCTATCTGCTGGTCTGGATCCTGTTTGCCGCCGTGATTGCAGGGCTGCAGCTGGCGCTGCTGTTTGCCGGTGTCATCGATATGCTCGGCATAGCCAGGTCCCGTTTCTTTGCCGCGGCCTTGCTGATTGCCGTCGGCTTGTTCCAGTTTACCCGTGCCAAGGAGCTGTGCCACGGCGTCTGCCACAGCCCGATGTCCTATTTCCTGAGCCATTGGAAAACCGGCTTTGGCGGCGGTTTCCGCATGGGGCTGGGGCTGGGGGCATTCTGCGCGGGCTGCTGCTGGGGCTTCATGGCGCTTGGCTTTGCAGGCGGTGTCATGAGCCTGTTGTGGATGGGGCTGGCCACGTTTTTCATGGTGCTCGAGAAGCTGCCGCAGATCGGCCACCTGATTATGAAACCGCTGGGAGGCGCGCTGATCGCCGGGGGGATCGCGGTGATCGCCTATCCAGTTTTTGCAGGAGGGTAATTGATGGCACTGAAACGCAAGGAAAATGCGGACAAGCTGCCGATATCGCAGCGGATCGACAACCGGATGGACAACCCCAAGCGGCGCGAGGCTAGTCCGACCGACTGGGCGATCAAGGGGGAACTGTTCCTGAACTGCTCCTGCACGGTATTTTGCCCCTGCGTTGTCTCTCTGGGCCAGCATCCGCCCACCGAGGGCCATTGCCACGCCTGGATGGGCATCGCCATCGACGAAGGCCATTATGAGGGCGAAGACCTGAGCGGGCTGAATGTCGGTTTGCTGGTCGATATCCCCGGCCGGATGGGCGAAGGCAACTGGAAGGTAGCGGCCTATGTGGATGATCGCGCCAGCGGCAAGGCCTATAACGGCATTCTGCAGATATTCTCAGGGCAGGCCGGCGGCACCACCGGGCTTTTTACCATGCTGGTGAGCGAGATCATCGGCGCCGAACGCCAGAAGGTCGACATCATCCGCGAAGGCAAGAAGCGCGGCCTCTATATCGGGCGCAAGATCCAGGGCGAGATCGAGATGATCGATGGCGGCAACCCGGATCACCCGGTGATGATCACCAACTCTAAATACTGGATGGGGCCGGACATCATTGCCGCCAAGGGGCTGAAATCCCGGGTGCGCGACTTTGGCCGGGTCTGGGACTTCGGCGGCAAATCCGCCGAGATCTGTCCGATCGACTGGTCTGGTTCCAAGTAAGATCCCACCGCTGCAAGGTGGAAAGCCCGGCCGTCGATGAATGGCCGGAAGCCTAATGAAGAAACGCTCAAATGGAGACTTGAGCATGGCAACCATTTTTCCGTCCCGGCGGGTCCGGCGGACACCCTTTTCTGCCGGTGTCGCGGCTGCAGGCATGTCGGTCTGCACTGTTTACAACCGGATGATCCTGCCGTCGGTATTCGCCAGCCAGGAGGAGGACTACCGTCATCTGAAGACCCATGTGCAGGTCTGGGACGTGTCGTGCGAGCGGCAGGTCGCGGTGCAGGGCCCCGATGCGCGACGGCTGCTGGACATGATCAGCCCGCGTGATCTGGACCGCATGGCTCCGGATCAGTGTTACTATATGCCAGCCATTGACCGCGACGGCGGCATGCTGAACGACCCGGTGCTGGTGAAGCTGGCAGACGACCACTACTGGATCTCGGTCGCGGACAGCGACTACCTGCACTACGTCCTGGGCATTGCCGATGCGCTGGCGCTGAATGTGCGCGTCTGGGAGCCGGATGTGAGCCCTCTGGCGGTACAAGGCCCCAAAGCTGATGACCTGATGGCGCGGGTCTTCGGGGATGAGGCGCGGGAGATCCGCTTTTTCCGGTACAAGCGGCTGGCGTTTCAGGACACGGC
>JBFOLS010000618.1:0-20629 GCA_040830225.1 Leisingera sp. | reverse complement strand
TTCACCGGCCTGGGTGCACCCTACTGGAAGCCGGACTGCCAGGGCGCGGTGTTTGGCCTGACCCGCAACTCCGGCCCTGCCGAGTTCTCCCGCGCGGCTCTGCAAAGTGTGGCCTACCAGACCCGCGACCTGTGGGAGGCGATGCGCTCGGACTGGGGCGGCGAAACCAATGTGACCCTGCGCGTTGATGGCGGCATGAGCGCCAGCGACTGGACCATGCAGAGCCTGTCGGATCTCCTGGGGGCTGCAGTTGACCGGCCTGTGATGCAGGAAACCACTGCGCTGGGCGCCGCCTGGCTGGCGGGGATGCGTGCCGGGATTTATCCGGATCAGGCGGGCTTTGCAGAGACCTGGAAACTCGACCGCCAGTTCCCCCCGATGATGCAGCCGGAGGTTCGCGAAGCTGCATATGCCCGCTGGCAGCGCGCGGTGCAGGCAGTGATCGGGGTGTAAGGCTGGCACAAGGGGGCTGCCCGCCTCGCCGCATTCCAAGAATGTGCCCGCGCAGGTGGGGCTGGCGCCGTGCTTCGCACGGCGCTGTTTCGTCAACTGATGCGCATGTCTGCTGGAATGATGCGGGGACGGGCGTTCAGCTCTTCGATTGAGAAACCTGCAATGGATTTGTACTTGGCGGCATGGGCGGCCAAGTCATCACGCGGGATGATCTGGCTGATGTCCTGAAAACTGCCCTCGCACAAATCCTCCACCTGCTGCAGAACCGCGTCCGGGCCGCCGCCTGCCCGGTTCGCGAGGCCGACGGCGGTCGCCAGCGGCCGGACCTTGGCCTCGTAGGCCTGGAGCGCGCCGGCGTTCACCCCGTGCTCCAGCAGCATCGCGCCGATCACCCGGGCGTCGACGATGGCCTGGCTCGCCCCGTTGGAGCCCACCGGATAGGTGGGATGCGCGGCATCGCCCATCAGCGTCACGCTGCCCTCGGTCCAGCATTCCAAAGGATCGCGGTCCACCATCGGGTATTCATAGACTGTCTCCGCCCCGCGGATCAGTTCCGGCACATCAATCCAGTCAAACCGCCAGCTTTCAAAATCCGGCAGGAACTCGGCGATGTCGGCCGGGCGGTTCCAGTCCTCCTTGCGCCAAGGCGCAGACGGGTCAAAGCTTTTTTCAGCGATCCAGTTCATGGTGACGCTGCCGTCCGCGCCCGGCTGCGAGATCGGATAGGCGACCAGCCGCAGGTGATTGTGGCCAATCATCGCCATCGAAGCACCGCCCTTGAACTCCGGTGCGCGGGTGGTGGCGCGCCACAGGATGCGGCCGTTCCAGATTGGAGCGCCTTCCTCCGGCTGCATCTGCGCGCGCAAAGCCGAGTGAATGCCATCAGCAGCTATCAGCAGCTGTCCCTCGGCCCGCTGCCCGTTTTCCAGAAACAAAGCCGCTCCGCTGCTAGTGGTCACAAACCCGGCTGCACGTGCTCCGGTTACCAGACAGTCCGGCCCGGCCCGCTCCACCAGGGCCTGGTAAAGCATCATCTGCAGTTTGCCCCGGTGCACCGAATACTGCGGCCAGGCATATCCTGCACTGGTACCGCGGGGTTCTTCCCAGATTGTATTGCCCAGCTTGCTGTAAAACCCCAGCTGCCTTGTCTTCACGCCGATTGCGTCCAGTTCCTGCTCCAGCCCCAGGTCATAGAGTTCCCGCACTGCGTTGGGCTGCAGATTGATGCCCACACCCAGCGGCTTCAGTTCAGGCACAGCTTCAAAGATACGGAAGGACACTCCGATCTGATGCAGGGTCAGTCCCAGGCTGAGGCCGGCAATGCCGCCGCCGGCAATGAGAATGGACATGGTAAGTGTGCCTCCTATTTGCCGTGCAACAAAACACAGTCCCCGGACGGCAGCAAGCGGCAGAATTGAAGGAGGGCGCAGGCGGTTCAGCGCCTGCCGGCAATGATCAGGTCGGGTCCGAAAATCACATCGGCGTAATTGTGCAGGTAGATCTTCAGCCAAGGGGTGAAGCGTTCCGGATGCCGGTGAACTTCGGCCAGAAGGTCATGGTAGTCGACCCAGCGGGTCTCCATCACCTCATCCGGATTCGGCGCCACATTCAGCGGCCGGTGTGCATGGGCCAGGAAGACGTCGACGGCTTCATGCTCGACCAGCCCGTTGCCGACATCGGCGCGGTACTCCAGGTGATGCCGGAATTCCGGGTAAAGCCCGGAAATTCCGAGTTCCTCCTGCATCCGCCGAACCGCGCAGGCAGAGGGCTGCTCGTCCCACATCGGATGGGTGCAGCAGGTGTTCGCCCAGAGGCCCGGCGTGTGGTACTTGCCCATTGCCCTGCGCTGCATCAGGATTTCCACGCCCTTCACCACAAAGACGGAGACCGCCTTGTGCTTGAGCCCGCGCTCATGCGCTGCGAGCTTGTCAACCGGTGTCAAATCGCCGTTCACCCAGGCGGGGATCATGTGGCTCATGCTGTGTCCGTGACAGTTTTCCAATGGCGCGGCCGGCCGCATTCCGAAAGCTATGGCTTCCACCGCTAACCTTTGGTGAGCGGGAAAGCAATTACGCGAAAAGCCGCGGCGAAAATGCCGCGGCTCTGTGGCCGTTCTGTCTGAACGGAAAGGCTTATTCGGAGGCGGCTTCTGCGCTCTCTTCCGCAGCAGGCTCTTCTGCCGGCGCGGGGCCATGGCTGGCCAGGAAGGCAAAGATGTCTTCGCCGCCCTTCTTCAGGCGGAAGGACATTTTCGACTTGGCTTTTGAGTTGCCGGTTTCCGCCTGCAGGAATTTCTTGGGGTCGGCTGCAAAGGCAACGAATTTTTCTTCGTCCCAGACCAGCCCGGCCTCGCCTGCGGCAACCAGATCCTTGCTGTACTTAAAGCCTTCGGCAGTGCCTGCGGCGCGGCCGGCAAGGCCCCACAGGTTCGGGCCGGTCTTGCCGCCCTTGACGATCACGTCACCGGTGTCCGAGGTGACGGTGTGGCAGGACTTGCATTTGTTGAACCCCTTCTCGCCCTTGGCCGGATCGCCTTCGGCAAAGGCAGGGGCGGCGAGGAGGCCGAAAATGGCGGCGGTCAAAAGAGGTTTCATATTGCTTGCTCCAGTTTTGAGTTGGCACGTGTGACTCATGATCCAATAGCGCTAAGTGTCAACCGGCAGTTTGACGCGCGTCAATGTCCCGGCAGGAAGCCGCGCGGTCAGGGCGCTGACCAGCAGGGCAGTATATCGCCGGGTTCCTGCCTGGCATGATAGACTGCGCGGGCAATGGCCCGGGCCAGGCAGAGTGAGGCCGCATGGCCGATCTGCCCAAGCTCCTGCTCGGGGCTTTCCATTGTGCGGGTGCCAAAGCTGGCGGCAAACACCAGGTCGCCGTCGCCGGGAGAATGGGCGGGGACTATGGCGCGTCCGATACCATCATGGGCTGCTATTGCCAGCCGCTGGCACTGGGCCTTGGTGAGCAACGCATCGGTGGCGACGATGGCAATGGTGGTGTTTGCACGCTCATCCGGCAGTTCCTCGCCGCCGCTCAGCCGGGTCATTGCAGCCACCTTGCGGCTGTGCTGGCTCCGGCCCAGCCCGGCTGCCGGGTCTGTTCCAAGGCCGCCGAATTCACCCTCGATCTCAAACGGGGCGGCCCAGAAATGCCGCTCTCCCGGCGTGGTCACGGCCCCCATCGGGTTGGCCGCCACCAGGGCACCCACGGTGACGCCGTTCTCCAGAACCAGAGACGCGGATCCCAGCCCGCCTTTCAGCATCGCAGTAGTGGCGCCAGCGCCAGCGCCGGCTGTGCCAAGCATGAAGTCTTCTGCAACGGCTTCAAAAGCGGCCCTGCCCAGGGCCCGGTAGGGGTTTGCCGCCCAGTCCTTCTTGCCGCCGTTCAGAAGATCAAACAGGATTGCTCCCGGCACCAGCGGCACCCGGACCGGCCCTACCGGAAAGCCGCGCCCGCTTTCCTGCAGCGCATCCATTGCTCCGGAACAGGCATCCAGCCCGAAGGCAGAGCCGCCGGACAGCACCAGCGCGTCGATCTTTGCCACCGATTTGTCCGGCGCCAGCAGATCGGTTTCCCGCGTGCCGGGCGCACCGCCCATTACATGAACCGAGGCAGTGAAAGGCTGATCAGCGGTCAGCACCGTCGCGCCGGATTTCAGCGTGGCGTCCTGTGCATTTCCGACCAGCAAGCCGGGCACATCGGTGATCAGGTTTCTGGGTCCTGGGATCATTGCGGAACTCATGGGCTAAAGGGGAGCCCGCTGCCGCGGGCTGCCTGCGGCGCGAGTATTTTTGGCAAGATGAAAGAGCGGCGTCAAATCCGCGGCTTGGGGGCTGCGGTTGCCGGGTCGCCGCTGTTCGGCTCGCCTTTGGGTTCGATCAGAAGCACCTTGCATTCCTGTTCGGCGCGGGGACGGTGGGTGATGCCCTTCGGGACCACGAACACTTCGCCTGCGCGGACGGTCTGAGGCGGTTCGCCTTCGATGTCCATCACCATTTCCCCTTCGAGAACCAGAAAAAAATCATCGGTGTCAGGATGACGGTGAAAGGGAAATTCGCCTTGGAACTTCACTACCATCACGTCATTGCCATTGTAATCCGCCACCACATGCGGGTCCCAATGACTGGAAAACACCGCCAGCTTCTCAGCAAGGTTCACGGGTTTCATATGCAGCGGCCTCCGTCCACTTCCATGGCGACGCCGGTCACCATGCTGGCCTCGTCCGAGCACAGGTAGCAGGCGGCGTTGCCCATGTCCTCAGGCGTGGAAAACCGGCCGATCGGGATGGTGGACAAGAACTTGGCACGCACTTCCGGGGTGTCCTCGCCCATGAAAGACTTCAGCAGCGGGGTTTCGCCCGCCACCGGGTTGATCGCATTGACCCGCACCCCGTGCGGGGCCAGTTCCACCGCCATGGTTTTGGTGGCAGTGATCATCCAGCCCTTTGAGGCATTGTACCAGTTGAGGTTCGGCCGCGGCGAGACGCCGGCGGTCGAGGCGACATTCAGGATAGCGCCGGACTTGCGCGCTTTCATGTGCGGAACCAGTGCGCGGGCGGTCAGGTAGACGGACTTCATGTTGACGCCCATCACCCGGTCAAAGTCGTCCTCGGAGATGTCTTCCAGCGGAGCGGGCAGATGGGTGACACCTGCGTTGTTGACCAGAATGTCCAATTGCCCAAAGGTGCTCAGCGCGGCCTCAGCCATGGCATTGACCGAAGCTCCGTCAGAGACGTCCACGGTTTGGGCAATGGCCCCGCTGCCCAGCTCTTTGGCCATAGTCTCTGCCGCATCGCCGTTGATATCGGCAATCATCACCCGGGCACCTTCGGCCAGGAACTTCCGGACGATGCCGGCACCGAACCCAGAGGCGCCGCCGGTCACGATGGCAGTCTTTCCATCCAGCCGCATGGTTTTCCCTCCCAAACTGTTTGGCGTCAGCATGGGCCGGGCCGGGCAGCTGTGCAATCCCAAGTCAGTCCGGGTCGATCTTACCGCGCGTCGCTTTCAGTTCGCCGCGCTGCTTCTTGGCCTCCAGCCGCCGTTTGACCGAACCGCGGGTGGGTTTGGTGGCAATCCGCCGTTTCGGAGCCACCAGCGCCTTGCGCACCAACTCGGCCAGCCGTTCGCGCACGATCTCGCGGTTCCTCTGCTGCGAGCGGGTCTCGTCGCATTGCAGGATGATGGCGCCTTCCTTGGTCCAGCGCCGCCCGGCCAGCCGTTTCAGCCGGTTTTTGACCGCAGGCGCCAGCGCCGGTGAGCGGGCGGCCTCGAACCGCAGCTCAACCGCGGTGGCCACCTTGTTCACATTCTGCCCGCCGGGTCCCGAGGCGCGCATGAAGCTCTCGGTCATTTCCCAGTCCTGCAGGATGATTTGGTCGTTGATGCGGATCATGGCTGGTTCTTGCAGGGCGGCTTGGAAAGCGAAAGGGCCGCTCCCACACGCGGGAACAGCCCTTCGAGATGATAGGAGGTGCACCAGTTAGGTCAGCACCAATTCAAATATCTATACGCGCCAAGGGCTGCCTCGGCCGCACTCCTTCTGAACTGTTCCGGCACTGCTCTCCATAGCTTCTCTAGACAATGGGCACCTCCTTTCTGATTGTTTCGTGTGCCCCCAGCCTGCCACAGATTCGGTTAATGTCAAAACAAAATCATGTGGTCTTTGCGGTAAGCTTACGCACGATGATGCGGAAAGGCACAAGGGCGAGGAGCGCGAGGGTGAGTTTCACCAGCCAGTCGGCAACGGCAAGGGACACCCACAGCGGCGCTGCCGGACCGGAGCCCAGCAGCGGCAGGGCGCCAGCGGCCCAGGAGACGTCATTGGCGGGTTCCAGCCAGCTGAGCGTGCCGGAGAAGGCGATGGTGAAGAACAGGGCGGTGTCCACCGAAGAGCCGATTAGGGTCGAGGCCAGCGGCGCGCGCCACCATGCGCCCTCGCGCAAGGAGGAGAAGACGGCAATGTCCAGCATCTGCGCAGTCAGGAAGGCAAGGCCCGAGCCGAGCGCAATGCGCAAGGTAACGGCCGGATAGGTGAAGCCGTCGCCTTGCAGCATGATCTGGGTGCCGATCAGCGAGCAGGCAACGCCGGTGACGAAACCGGCTGCGACAACCTTGCGGGCGGCAGCGGCGCCGTAGACACGGTTCATCACATCGGTGATCAGGAAGGCAATCGGGTAGGTGAAAGCGCCCCAGGTCAGCCATTGGCCGTAGAGGAATTGCACCAGGATGTTCGAGGCCACCACAACAGCGGCCATGGCAAGAATGCCAGGGATATGAGAGCGGTTCATTTTCGGATCCGTTTTTTAGACAAGGTCGCGGCGACTTGTTCCGCAGTTGCGGAAGACCGGCTCATGTAAAGCGCTTTGTTCTGTGCTGCAAGGACTTCCGGAAGGGCGGGGCTCCCGCCTGCACCGCCGCATTCAGGGAATGCGCCTTGCAGTTGGGCCCGGCGCCGCTGCCGCGGCGCGGGCGTGCCAGTCATCGGGGCAGGGCGTATTCCACCAGTTCGGTGCGCTGCAGCGGCAGGAAATTGTCGTCGGATACCATGGTGGCACGCAGCTCTCCTTGCGGTGTGCGCCAGACCGACAGCCCTTCGAGGTTGTCATGGGTTCCCGCTCTGGTCTGCAGCAGGATGGCTTCGTTCACCGGGCCTTCTGCGGTGATGTCCCAGCGCCGCAGGCGGCTGCGGAAGCCAAGCAGGGTAAAGTCGCGCTCCAACAGGTAAAACCGCCCGTCGGGGCCGAAGTCGGCATCCACGGGCAGGAAACCGCCCTCCGGCGGCAGGCTGAAGGGGCGTGACCAGCGGCTTCCGTTCCAGCGCCAGACCGGGATTTGCCCTTTTTTGTCCAACGCCCGTTCCGGCAGGGTATAGAGGTGCCCGCGGCGGTCGATGGCCAGGGTTTCAAGCGACTTGTTGGGCGGCAGCTTGCGGAAGGCCTTGGGGCGGGGCAGAACCTTGGCCCGGCTGCCAGGGTGGCGATAGCGGGCGACGCGGGCGGCGCCCTCAAAGGAGATGTAGCGGCTGCCGTCCGGCGCGATAACCAGGCCCTCGCTGTCGCCGGAGAACCCCCTAAGGGCCTTGCCGGTGGAGGCCCGAAGCCCGTGGGCCTGTTTTGTGGTCACGCCGGTGATCAAGCCCTGCCTACGCTGGATTGCCGTTGTCACCAGCGTTGCGCGGTCGCTGAGAACGGTCATTGCGGTGCCGTCCTTGCTGAGTTTCAGCGCAGAGAAGCCGCCGAACCAGGGCTGGTTCAGCTTCCAGGTATAGCTGCCCAGGTGCCGCGCCTTGCCGGCTGAGCCAGCAGGGCGGTTTGCGGCATAGGCTGCAGCGGCCAGGCTGGCGGCTGCGGCCAGAGCCAGGGTCAGTTTGATTGCAGAACGGCGGCGCATTGCTTGGGCAGGTCAGCTAGGGTGTAGTCACGCCGCGGTTTAGGCTTTGGCGCGTTGGGGTCAACCGGTTTCGGCGGCGGCGGGTTCAGAATGTCATTGACCCAGCGCTGGGCATCCGCGCAGCCGTCGCCCTTGGGAGGGGCGGCCTGATCAACGCATCCGCGGGCGCCGCGCGGGCAGGCCAGCCGGACGTGGAAATGGTAGTGATGCCCCCACCAGGGCCGGATCTTGCGCAGCCAGCGGCGGTCGCCCTTTTCGTCATTGCACATCTGCACCTTGGCGCCTGGGAAGACGAAAATCCGCGCCACCCGCTTGTCCTGGGCAGCCGCCTTGAGAATCTCGTGATGGGCCCGGGTCCAGCTGGAATTCACATATGCCCCTTTGGCCCGGCGCATGGAGATCGAGGAGATGTTCTCCCGCGCACCGCGGCTGAGATCCAGCCGGTCGGGCGGGCGCATCCAGATGTCGATGTCCAGGCCGATCTGGTGGCTGCGGTGGCCGGACAGCATAGGCCCGCCGCGCGGCTGGCTGATGTCACCGATGTACAGCCCTTTCCAGCCGCGCTGGGAGGCGGCAACGCGGCTCAGATCCTTGACGAAATCAATTGCCGCGGGATGCCCCCAGTTGCGGTTGCGGCTGAGCCGCATGGCCTGCCAGGTAGGGCCGGTCTCGGGCAATTGCTCGGCGCCGGCGACGCAGCCCTTGGCGTAGGAGCCGAAGGGCGCCGGGCGCTGCTGCGAGGCGCTTGGCTTGGCGCCGAACAGCGCCTTGGCGGGGGGCTGTGCGCTTGCCGGAATCACAAAACCCGCAACCGCTAAACAAATGGCAAGAAACAGTTTCAACCCTGATCTCCTTCTGCTTGAACCCAGATTAACAGTACCAATCCGATCAGAAACAGCCCGATGACCGGGGTGATTCCCAGCCGGGCGCTGCCGGTAACAGTGGTTGCCACGCCGATCAGCATCGGCGCCAGAAAAGCGGTGGCGCGGCCCGACAGGCCAAACAGGCCAAAGCTCTCGGTGGCATTGGCGGGGCTGGTGTGGCGCACCATCAGGCTGCGGCTGGCCGATTGCAGGATGCCGCCGAAGCCGCCGATCAGCACGCCGCAGCCAAAGAAAACGGCATCAGGCAGAGTGGAGCCGTCCGGCAAGGCGATGCCGAAAATCTGAGTGCGCGACATGGACACGATGATCAGGCAGACAAACGACAGGATCACGATCGAGGTGATAATTACAGGTTTCGGGCCGAACCGCCGGTCCGCCTTGCCGCCCAGCCAGCTGAACACTGTGGCGGCAAAGGCGGCAACAATGCCGAAGATGCCGATCAGGGTGATCTCCCAGCCCAGCACCAGCTTGGCGTAAACGCCGCCAAAGCCGTAGAGCCCGTTCAGCGCATCCCGGTAGAACATGGAGGAACCGAGGTAGCTTGCCAGGCTCAGCCGGTGACGCAGGCCGGAGACAAGTTTGACGACCTTCTGCCAGGCCTTGCCAAGGCTCGCTTTGCGCCCGGTCGCGTTTCGATCCTTCACCCACAGGAAGTAGGGGATCATGAAGACGGCAAACCAGATTGCAACAAAGGGGCCAACCGCACGGGTGCCTTCGCGCGCTTCGGCATCCAGGCCGAGGGCGGGGCTGAGGCCGATCAGGGTCTTGCCAGTGCCCTGCTCCACAAACAAGAGCAGCATGATGAACAGCGACAGCACCCCGCCGAGATAGCCGAAGGCAAAGCCGGAGCCGGAGATATCGCCCACGTCCTCGCGGCTGGCGAGTGTCGGCAGTTGCGCGTTGACAAAGATCAGCGCAAACTCGGCGCCGATGAAGCCAAAGCCGAAGCTGACCAGCATCCACCAAAGGTTCGAGCCTTCAGGGTCCATGAACCACAGGCCCCAGGCGCCGATCAGATACATCAGCGAGAACATCATGATCCAGGGCAGGCGGCGGCCGGTGATATCCGCGAGCGCGCCCAGAAAGGGGGCGCCGAAACCGATGATCAGCCCGGTCACTGTCAGGCACATCGACCAGACGGTCTGCGCTTGCGCCTTGGCGGCTTCGCCCTCCATCCCCTGGCCTAAGAAATAATCCGCCGCCACGGCGGCAAAAAACGGGCTGAAGACAAAGGTGACCAGCAGGGTCTGGTAAGGCTGGCTGGCCCAATCGAAGAACCACCATCCCCAAATGCGTTTTCGCAAGGAAACCTGCTGCATACCCGGCCTCTTATTATTGTTGCCTTCAGGTATGACAGGCGGGGAGGGGCCTAGGCAAGCCTGTCCTGCATCGGCGGCCAGGGGCGGCCGGCATCCGCTTGGCACCAGTCCTTGATCCAGCCCGGCAGTTCCGACGGAAGTCCCGGGTTCAGCCCGAGCGCTGCCAGCACTTTTTCCGGCGGCACGATCCCGTTGCGGTCTGTCACGGCTGTGCGCAGCATCACATGGCTGGCGCAGTCGCCGTTTGCCTTCCACATAGATTGCTCGACATAGATGAAACGATCGTCCCAGCCCGCGGCGCGGCTGCGCATTTCAAACCGCTCAAACCCGCGGATGCGGCGGCGGTAGCGCACCGAGGACCCCGCCACTGTCAGCCCCCAGCGGTTCTGCCGCAGCGCCTTGATCAGCCCCACCCGCTGCGCCAGCATGGTGCGCCCCAGATCATAGAGAGTCATGGTGCGGCCGTTGTTCAGCTCCATCCACATGTCCAGATCCCAGGGCCAGCAGATATGGCTCGAGACATGCAGGCCGGTGATCTCCAGCCGATCCATCCGGCTGGCCAGAACGGTATCCTTGATCAGTCGGAAAATCGGGTACATGGGCAAAGGCTCCTTGTTGCCATGTGCCCGTGATGCCACCCGTTTACAGCGCGTCAACCGCAACCTCGCGGAAGCCTTGCGCATTCCGCCGCGTCTGCTTACCTGTGAGGCTGTTCGATAGAGGAAAGATAACAGATGGTCTCGCTGTTCCAAATCCTGATGCTGATCCTGGACATCGTCTGGTTCTTCATCATTGCCCATGTGATCATGAGCTGGCTGATCAACTTCCAGGTTCTGAACCTGCACCAGCAGCTGGTGGCGCAGATCTGGTACATGCTGAACCGGATCCTGGAACCGCTATACGCTCCGGTTCGCCGCCTGATGCCAAATATGGGCGGCATTGATCTGGCCCCGCTGGTGGTGCTGATTGCGGTCTATGCGGTGCGTATCATCCTGGTGAATAACATGGCGGCATTCTATTGATCTGAATGCTGCGGGCCCGGCGGCATTCGCCGGGCTTTTGATCTGCGGGCCTTGCCGCCCGATTCCTCATGTGGGATTGTGTCTGCCAAGACGAGCAGACCATCACATTCGAGGCCCTTCGCCCCCATGACAGCCCCGGCATCACAGGCTGAACTGCCTGCTGCAGAACTCACTGGAGCGGCACCGATTCTGCGCGAGATTTTCGGCTTTGACGCCTTCCGCCCCGGGCAGGAGGAAATCGTCGATGCCGTGACCGCCGGGGAAAACGTGCTGGCAATCATGCCCACGGGCGGCGGCAAGTCGCTGTGCTATCAGCTGCCCGCGCTCCTGCGCGACGGCATCACCGTGGTGATCTCGCCCCTCATCGCCCTGATGCGCGATCAGGTCCGTGCCCTGCAAGAGGCCGGCGTGGCGGCTGGCGCCCTCACCTCCGGCAACACCGATGAAGAGACCGAAGCCGTTTGGGAGGCGATCGAGGCCGGGCGGCTGAAGCTCCTTTACATGGCGCCCGAGCGTCTCGCCTCCGGCGCTGCCATGGGCATGCTGCGCCGCATCGGCGTCAGCCTGATTGCTGTGGACGAGGCGCATTGCGTCAGCCAATGGGGCCACGATTTCCGCCCCGATTACCTGCGCATCGGTGAACTGCGCCAGGCGCTGGGCGTGCCGCTGGCGGCCTTCACCGCCACCGCGGATCAGGAAACCCAGGAAGAAATCGTTCAGAAGCTGTTCGACGGCGAGGCACCCCGCAGCTTCCTGCGCGGTTTCGACCGGCCTAATATCCACCTGGCCTTTGGCGCCAAGGACAGCCCGCGCCGCCAGATCCTGGAATTCGCCGCCGCCCGCAAGGGCCAGTCCGGCATTGTCTACTGCGGCACCCGTGCCAAAACCGAGGCGCTCTCGGCTGCTCTGCGCGAGGCCGGCCATTCTGCCTGTTTCTACCATGGCGGCATGGACCCCGAGGACCGCCGCATCGTCGAGACCCGCTTTGCCCGCGAGGACGGGCTGATTGTGGTCGCCACCGTCGCCTTCGGCATGGGTATCGACAAACCTGACATCCGCTGGGTCGCCCATGCCGACCTGCCGAAATCCATCGAGGCCTACTATCAGGAAATCGGCCGCGCCGGCCGCGACGGGGCGCCTGCGGAAACCCTCACCCTGTTCGGCCCCGACGACATCCGCCTGCGCCGCTCGCAGATTGACGAGGGGCTGGCTCCGCCGGAACGCCGCGCCGCCGATCATGCCCGGCTGAACGCTCTTCTTGGCCTGGCCGAGGCGCTGCACTGCCGCCGCCAGAAGCTGCTGGGTTACTTCGGCGAGGAGGCAGAGCCCTGCGGCAATTGCGACCTCTGCGACACGCCGGCAGAGGTGTTCGACGGCACCACCGCCGTGCGCAAGGCGCTGTCTGCCGTGCTCAGGACCGAGGAGTGGTTCGGCTCCGGACACCTGATCGACATCCTTCTGGGTAATGACACCGAGCGGATGCAGGCACGCCGCCACGATCAGCTTTCGGTCTTTGGCTGCGGCAAGGAATACAGCAAGCGCGAGTGGCAGGCTGTGTTCCGGCAGATGATGGGCCACGACCTGTTGCGCCCCGACCCGGAACGCCACGGCGCCCTGCGGTTTACCGAAGCGGCGCAGCCGGTGCTGCGCGGCGAGCAGCAGATCTCCTTGCGCAAGGACACCATCCGCAAGGCCGACCGCCGCCCGGCGGTAAAGGCGCTGGTCTCAGAGGAGGACGCGCCGCTCTTGTCAGCACTGAAGGCCAAACGGCGTGCCCTGGCGGAGGCGCAGAAAGTGCCGGCCTATGTGATTTTCCCCGACCGCACTCTGATCGAGATGGCTGAGGCGCGTCCGGAAACTCTGGACCAGATGGCGCGTATCAACGGCGTCGGCGCCAAGAAGCTGGAACGTTACGGGGATGAGTTCCTGGGCGTGATCACTGGTGCTGCCGAACAGCTGCACCCCGCGCGGCGCAAGCTGGCGGGCCGGGAGGCGGGATCCGTCTATGACGCGCTCCTGGAAGTGCAGGCGCAGCTGGCGCGCGGCGACTGCGGCACGCTGAAACCCCTGACGTGTTCTGCCTCGCTGCTGGCCAAGGTTGCCCAGATGCGCAGCGATGATGAGGCCGGCATCACAAGACTGTTAGGGGAGCGCCGCGCCGAACGTTTCGCCTCGGCGTTTCTGGACGTCCTGCGCGGCGCGGGCTAGGGTCGCGCCGAGATCAGAAGGGGGCAGAACATGCTGGTAGTGACCTCTCCGGCCAAGAAGCTGGACTGGGCAGAGCGGGATCAGGAAATGACTTGGCCGCAGCTGCATGACGAGGCTGTGGCGCTGGCACAGGTGGCCCGCACCCAGTCGGTGGCGGAGCTGATGAAGCTGATGCATATCAGCGAGGATCTGGCCAAGCTGAACTATGGCCGGTTCCAGGATTTTGACGCTGATCCGGCGGCTGAAGCTACCCGGCCGGCAGCGCTGGCTTTTGCCGGCGATACCTATCAGGGGCTGGAAGCGGCCTCGCTGGATGCAGATGAAATGGCCTGGGCGCAGGATCATTTCCGTATCCTGTCCGGTCTCTATGGTGTGCTGCGGCCGCTGGATGCGATGCAGCCTTACCGGCTGGAAATGGGCTCGCGCCTCAAGAACGGGCGGGGCAAGAACCTGTATGAATTCTGGGGCAGCCGGATTTCCGAAGCCCTGAACGCACAGGCCGAGGCCACCGGCAGCAGGCTCTTGGTGAATTGCGCCAGCCAGGAGTATTTCGGCGCGGTGGATCTGAAGGCCCTGAAACCGAAAGTGATCACCCCTGTCTTCATGGAAGACAAGAACGGCACCCCGAAGGTCGTTAGCTTCTACGCAAAACGCGCCCGAGGCGCGATGGCGCGGTACATCATTCAGCACCGGCTGGAGGATGCTGAGGCGTTGCTGGACTTCGATTCCGGCGGCTATGCCTATCAGCCGGATTTGTCGGACGCTGACAAACCCGTTTTCCTGCGCCGCGCCTGAGACAGTGGGCGTCTCCGCCCGCTCCGGCATATTCATGGAATGCACCGTCCCGGTTGGGCCATAGGCCGCATGAAAGGCGCGGCGGCGCAGCCAGTGCGTTTGCGGACGCGGGAGAGCTTGCTGCAGGAATTGCCGGAAGGGAAGGGGCTCTCAGGTCACGTTTGGGGGATATTGGAGGAGGGGCTGCCGGGCTCAAGCGGTTGGGCATCCTCAGGTGCAAAGGCGCGGATCTTCTCGTGGATCAGAGCTTTGCGCAACGGCTTGGTCAGGTAGTGGTCGAGACCGGCTGCAAGAATGCCGTCTGAATCTCCGGCCATGGCATGGGCGGTCAAGGCTACAATAGGCACATGGCCGCCGGTGCCGCCTTCAATCCGGCGGATTTCACCAGTGGCTTCCTTGCCATCCATCAACGGCATGGAAATGTCCATGAAGATCAGGTCCGGGCCGAAAGTCTTGAATGCCTCGACCGCCTCTAGCCCGTTGTTGGCGAATTGAACCTCAATGTTCAGCTCCTTCACCATCTTTCGGAACACCAGCTGGTTGGTCCTGTTGTCCTCGGCGGCCAGAACCCGCATCCGGCGGATTTCCGGTTCCTGCGGGCTGGCAGGCTGGGCAAGCAGTTCCTGCGCTGTGCCGCCCGGAGATGCCGCTTCGGCGTCCTTGTTCTGAACCATAGCTGCGCTATCCGGATCGGGTTTGCCGGCGCCCAGTTTGACGAGCTGGCTGAACAGATCGTTGCGTGGTGCGGGGTTTTGCAAAACACCGCTTACCAGTTCGCGGACTTCCGGGTCATTGGCTGCATGCGGGCTGGAATTCAGAAGTAGAACCGGTACCTTGCTCCAGGGGCCGGCCTTGAGGTCCCTGGCCAGCTGAATACCGTCAAGTTCAGGCGGATTGTGGCTGCTGATCACCAGATCAATGCTGTCCTGCATCGCTGCCTGGGCGGCCGATGCCGTTTCCGCTGCGGTGACCTGGATGCCAAGCACAAGCAGGTGCTTCTGCAGGATTTCGCAATTGAGCGGCACGTCATCCACGAGCAGTACGTGGCGCAGCGAGCTGGGCAGCTCGGGCACCGGCTGCTCCGGGACGCTCTCCATTGGCAGCGGCAGGCGGAATCCGAAACAGGAGCCTTTGCCCTCCTCGCTGTCGACCCAGATTTCGCCGCCCATCAATTCGATCAGCCGCTTGGAGATCGCCAGGCCGAGCCCGGTGCCCTCGAATTTGCGGTTGCGCTCGTCTTCGACCTGATTGAACTCGCCAAAGATATGCTCGGCTTTCTCCTCGGGGATGCCAATGCCGGTATCTTCAATGGTGACATGCACCGCGCATTGCTTGTCATCCGGCGAGGAGATGCCGGTCACCCGGAGGGTGACATGGCCTTCCTTGGTGAATTTCACTGCATTGCCGGCAAGGTTGGTCAGCACCTGCCGGATGCGGCCTGGGTCGCCCACAAATTTGGTCGGCAGGAACAGGTCGTAATCCACCAGCAGTGACAGCCCCTTGTCGCGCGCCGTGGGCTGCAGCAGCATTACCACCTCGTGCACGCTGCGCTCCAGATCGAAGGGCTCGGGGTGCAGCTCCAGCTTGTCGGCCTCGATCTTGGAGTAGTCGAGCACGTCATTGATGATGACCAGCAGCGCTTCGCCCGAATTCTTGATCGTGCTGGCATAGAGCCGCTGCTCCTCGTCCAGCTCGGTATCGTTCAGCAGTTCTGCCATACCGACCACCCCGTTCATGGGGGTGCGGATCTCATGGCTCATATTGGCCAGGAAGGCGGATTTGGCCCGGTTGGCGGCCTCGGCGCGGGCGCGGGAGGCGCGCAGTTCCTTCTCGTAGCGCACAGTGGACGTGATATCGAGCGCAAGAGACACCACGTCGCCGCCGTGGCCGCGCTGGTCGATCAGCCGCAGGTAGCGTTCATCCCATAGCTGCACCACCACCGGCGCAGGCGCGGGCGACAGCCAGCGGTCACTCATCATCGTGCACCAGGCAGCTGGGTCCATTTCGCCGGTATTGACCAGGCCCTCATCTGTCAGCAGCTGGAGGATGCGCATATAGGAGATGCCGGGAGTGATCTCCTCAAGCCCGTCGAAGATATTGAGATAGGCAGTATTGGCGCCGATCAGGTTGCTGTCGGCATCAAAGAAGGCAAAGCCATCCTGGAACACCTGAATCGAATGCCACAGCCGCCGTTCCGCAGTCTCGATTTTCTCGTTTGCAGTGTGAAGATCGGATTTAACTTTCTCATTTTCATCGCGGACGGTGGCGACTTCATCGCGGACGGTGGCGACCTCGGCCTGGGTCTGGCCGATCCGCTTGGTCAGCGCCAGCGCATGGCGGCCCAGTTTCCGGTTAGCGGCAGAAAGCTCGGCCTGCTTGAGTTCAAGCAGCCGTTCGGCGGCCAGCCGGGCCCGTCTTTCTTCCGCTAATTTATCTGCAAGGCTCATCCCTGCGAACTCCGGCAATACAAAAACAAGAACTGCGCACGGTAAATTCCATGCGCGGGCGGCAGCAAGGCTGCTGTTACCGTGTTACGCGGGTGAATCTTGCTATGACGTTAAGCCCGTGCCAGCCTGCAAGCAGTATTGGAGGGTGTAATGCCGCGTCTGTTTTCTGCATTTTTTCTTTTCGTCCTTGCAAATCTGATGGTTCAGCCCCCCGCCTGGGCTGGCCCGGAGGTGCCGGAATTCCGTTACAAGACTTTTGCCAACACCGATTTCTTCGGCTCGGACCTGCAGCCGCTGTTCGATACTGACCTGGAATCCTGCGCGAGGGCCTGTTCCGCACAAGAGGGCTGCGCTGGATTCGTGTTTAACCAGCGCTCAAATGCCTGTTTCCCGAAAACGGCGATGCAGCAGCCCAGCCCCTACGAGGGGGCGGTTTCAGTTCTCAAGCTGGGAACACCGGCCGGGCTGGCGTCAGACGCTTCCGCTCGGGCAACCCGGTTGCAGACTGTTTCCGGGCAGGATCTGGAGCGCGCGGCAGAATTCACCCGGTTATTGGGTCTGTCCTATCCTCTGGCCACCGAAGATGCGGGCAGGGCGCTTACGGCCGCGCAAGCGCTGATCCGGGGCGGCAATCCGCGCGCGGCGCTGCGCTGGATGGGGCAGGCTGTGGTGCTGTCCGATTCGCCGCAGGACTGGAGCCGCTTTTCGGCTTACCTGCTGCGTGCCGCCAAAGAGAGCTCCAGCCGCAAACTGCAGCGCCGCCACCGGCAAGAGGCCTATCTTGCAGCGCTGAACGCCTACTTGCGGGCGGGGGAACCCGCAGTCCAGGCTGCCGCACTGGCCGCGGCAGCTGATGCGCAGGAGGCCCGGGGACAGGGGCGCGCCATGATTCCGCTCTTGCGGTTGGCCGAGGATATTTCGCCAGGGTCCGTTCCCGGCGGCAGGCTGGACGACGCCATTGCCAAACACGGCTTCCGGGTGACCGGCTCGTCGGTTGAAAGCGACAGCGCCGCACCGCGCATCTGTGCGGAATTCTCCGAAGAACTGGAACAAGCTGGTACAGACTACGAAAACTACGTCCGCCTGCCGCAGGGCAGCCTGGCGGTCACCGCGCAGGGCCGCCAGCTCTGCTTTAACGGGATGGAGCACGGACAGCGCTACCGGCTGACCCTGCGGCGCGGCCTGCCGGCTGCCAGCGGCGAGCAGCTCTACAAGGATGTGGAGCTGACCCACTATGTGCGCGACCGCTCGCCGCTGGTGCGTTTCCCGGGGCGTGCGTATGTGCTGCCGGCTGGCGGCGAAGCAGCGCTTCCGGTGGAGACCGTGAATCTTTCCGAATTGGACCTGCGGCTGCGCCGTGTCAGCAGCCGCAACGTGTTGCGGACCCTGCAGGAGGGCTATTTCGCCAAGCCGCTCTCTCACTGGGAGGATGAGCACTTTGCCTCGGCTATTGCCGAGGAAATCTGGCAGGGCAGCGCCGAAGTGGACACGGCCATCAACCAGGAAATGACCAGCCGCCTGCCGCTGGCTGAGGCGCTGGCCGGGCAAAAGCCGGGTCTGTATGCGCTGACCGCACGGGTGCCGGGCGCAGACCCCTATGACGATGCGGGGGCCACCCAGTGGTTCGTGATGACAGGGCTGGGTCTCAGCACCATGTCCGGCAGCGATGGCCTGCATGTGCAGGTACAGGGGCTTGCGGATGCGAAACCGCATGCAGGCGCCGAGGTCCGCCTGATCTCCAGCGCCAACGAAGTACTGGCCACCGAAATAAGCGATGCCAGCGGCTACGTCCGCTTTGCCCCTGGCCTGATCCGCGGCTCTGGCGGCGCGGCGCCTGCCCTGATCACCGCACGGGCAGGGGAGGAGGATTTCACCTTCCTGCCGTTGACGGATGCCGCCTTTGATCTCTCGGACCGTGGCGTTGCCGGGCGGCCCGCGCCGGGCCCGGTGGATGTCTTCCTGGCCACCACCCGCGGCGCTTTCCGTGCCGGCGAAACCGTGCATGTGACGGCACTGGCCCGCGACAGCAAGGCCCAGGCCATTGAAAAGCTGCCGCTGACCGCCATCCTGCTGCGCCCTGACGGGGTGGAATACACGCGCCAGACCTCGGCAGGCGGGCATAAGGGCGGCCATGTCTTTGGCCTGGAAACCGGCCCTGCCGCTCCGCGCGGAACCTGGCGGATCGAGATCAAGAGCGATCTGAAAGCGCCGGCGCTGGCCAGCCGCCAGATCCTGGTTGAGGACTTCCTGCCCGAACGCATCGACTTTGAACAAGAGGTTGCCAATGCCGCCAGCCTGCGGCCCGGCGGAGCAGCGCAGGTGGAGCTTCAGGCGGATTACCTGTTTGGCGCTCCCGGTGCCGGGCTGAAGGTAGACGGCGATTTCCGCCTCGCGGCCGCCAGCACCCTGGAGCAGTGGCCAGGCTTCCGTTTCGGCCGGTATGACGAAACATCGTCGGCCCAGACTGCCTATTTCGGCGGTCAGGAAACCGGAGCTGATGGCCGCGCAGCCTTCCCGGTTAGCCTGCCGGACACCATCCCGGCCGAAGGCAAGCCGCTCCTGGCCACCCTCACCACCCGGGTTGCCGACGGCGCCGCGCGGCCGGTGGAGCGCTCCATGGAACTTCCAGTGAAGCCCGCAGGGCCGGTGATCGGCATCAAGCCGCTGTTTGACGAGGTTGCGGCCGAGGGGTCGGAGGCCGGCTTCGAACTGGTTGCGCTTGCCCCGGACCTCGCACCGATGCCGATGAAGGTGAAATGGACGCTGAACCGGGTCGAGACCCGCTACCAATGGTATCAGCTCTACGGCAATTGGAACTGGGAGCCGGTCACCCGCCGTACCCGCATCGCCACCGGCGAGGCGCAGCTTGGCAGTGATCCGCTGCCGCTGTCGCAGCCGGTGGAGTGGGGCCGTTACGAAATGGTGGTCGAGCGCCTGGACGGCGCCTATGCCTCAGCCGCTTTTGACTTTTATGCAGGCTGGTATGCGCCCGCCGGAAGCCAGAACACCCCTGCCCGGCTGGAGCTGTCGCTGGATCGCGAGAGCTACACTCCTGGCGAGACTGCCCGTCTGCGCATCGTGCCGCAGGCGGCCGGCACCGCACTGGTCTCGGTGGTTTCGAACCGCCTGATCCACCGGATGGCGGTTAAGGTTCCGGCAGGCGAAACCGTGATCCCGCTCGAGGTCACGCGGGACTGGGGCAGCGGTGCTTATGTTACCGCCACGGTGATCCAGCCGGTTGCAGGCAAGGAGGGCCGCAGCCCGCTGCGTGCCTTGGGTCTCGCCCATGCCGCAGTCACTCAGCCCGGCCAGCAGCTGGAGGTGGCGATTGACGTGCCCGAGGTGGCGCGCCCGCGCGGCACCCAGGTCGCAAAACTCCGCGTGAAGGGCGCGGCCCAAGGCGAGGACATCTGGCTTACCGTTGCGGCGGTGGATCTCGGCATTCTCAACCTCACCGGCTTCAAAAGCCCGGATCCCAGCGCGCATTACTACGGCCAGCGCAGGCTGGGGATGGAGCTGCGCGACGTCTACGGGCGTCTGATTGATCCCGGCAACGGAGCCATGGGGCGGATCCGCTCCGGCGGCGATGCCGACAGCGGTATGAAAATGCAATCGCCGCCGCCCACGCAGGATCTGGTGGCGCTGTTTTCCGGGCCCTTGCAAGTGGACGCCAGCGGCGAAGCGGAATTCCCAATCAAGCTTCCGGCCTTCAATGGCACCGTGCGGCTGATGGCCGTGGCCTGGTCCGGCCGTGCCGTAGGCCAGGCCGAGGCCGACATGCTGGTGCGCGATCCCGTGGTGGCGACGGCCTCGCTGCCGCGCTTCCTGGCACCGGGGGATGCCAGCCGTGTCCGGATTGAAATCGTGCATGCGGATGGCCCGGCCGGTGAAATGACGCTGGCTGCCAGCACCAGCGGCGGCATCTCGCTGGGCAGTCTTCCGGCCTCGATCACAATGGCGGAGCACGGCAAGGCGGTGCTGGAACTGCCGGTCACGGCGGACACCGTGGGTGATCATGAGCTGACCCTCATGCTCACCACTCCGGACGGGCAGGAGCTGCGTCAGAACCTGCGTCTGCCGGTGCGTGCGAATGACCCGGTGGTGGCCAGGACC
>JBFOLS010000617.1:0-9204 GCA_040830225.1 Leisingera sp. | reverse complement strand
GTCACCAGGACCGGGATCAGGAACGGTATTTTGCGCATAAATGTCGATAAGACGGAAAACCGCCGCATGGCAAGGCAATACTGGCGGGCCGGCAGCCATCCGTCGCTGCACCGGGCTAACATGCGCTCAATGCGGACTTTGCGTGATGAACCTCTGTTCCCGCCCGGCTGACGCGCCTATATTGATTCCATGAAACAGATCCTTCTGCCTGCCGCCCTGATTGCCCTTATGTCCAGCCCGCTTGCCGCCCAGGAAGCAGGAGAGGAGGACAGCGGTTCCACCCTCATGGAACGCGGCGCAGAGCTGCTCTGGGAGGGCCTGCGCCAGGAAATGGCCCCGGCGCTTGAGGACCTGCAAGGGCTGATGGAGGAAATCGGCCCGTCCATGGGGGAATTCCTCAGCGAAATGGGGCCTGCATTGGCAGAAATTGCCCGGGAGGTCGAGGACTGGAGCGCCTATGAGCTGCCTGAAATCCTGCCCAACGGCGATATCATCATCCGCAAGAAGCCAAAGGAAAAGGCGCCTGCGGAACCTGAAGCAGAGACCGAGGAAGGCGTCACCGAGATCTGACGCCTGAGGCCGTCCGGGCCGTTTATGCCGCGGGCGGCGGCCCCGCTTTGCTGAAGCTCAGATGCACCTCTGCGCCCAGTGCCTTGCCCAGCGATTGCAGCCGGGATTCCGCCACCTCGCCGTATAGCGCCCGTGCCGCCACCGGCAGCTCCACATGCAGCACCCGTTTGCGCGGCTGCCAGCGCAATGCACCGATCTCGCCCTTGCCGGTCACCATCAGCATCGCCCCGAAGCGCATCGCCTTGCCCAGCACCTCGGCCTCATGCTGGCTCTTGTCGTCAAGCAGCCCGTAAAGATGCTCAAAGGCGCTGCCCTGGCGCTTGTTGCTGTAACGGTGCAATAGCGCCAGGCCCAGGAACACCCGCTCGGAATGCTTCAGCCCGCCCAGGTTGGCGCGTGTGGCATTGTCGAAACAGACCTCGGCGCGGTAGTCGGGGTGCGCCCGCCAGCTCACGTCGTGCAACAGGCAGGCGGCCTTTACCAGCCGTTTGGTGCTTTGCCGGGTGCCGCTGAACAGCGGGCTCACAAATTCATAAAGCGTCTTGCCGAAACCGGGAATGCGGGCGTCCTTGGCTTCCGCAAAGCGTGAAGCCTCGATCAGCGGGTCGCGCTCGCGCAGGCGCTGGGGCATCTGCTCATAAAGCAGCCCCTCGCGGATGCCATAGCTGGAGACAGCGATGTCCTTGGGTTTGAAAGTCTTGACCAGCCGGGTCAGCACGTCGATGGCATAGGGAACCAAGCCGATCCGGCTTGAAGAAATGCCGCAGGCGCTGCGCAGCTTGTCGAGGTCATTTTCCGCGATGTATTTGGCAGTGGCACGCACATCGGCGGCGGTCATCCGGTATTCATGCAGCACCTTCAGAGGGTAGCCGCGCCGGTGCATGTCAACGCGGGCAATGGCCCGCCAGCTGCCGCCGACCAGGAACAGGCGGTCGCGCTGCGGTCCCATTTCGGCCTTCAGCTGCTCGATCACCTCCTTGATGTGGGCTTTGCGGCCCTTGCGCCCGCCTTTCACATCCCGCAGTTTCAGCGGCCCCAGCGACGAGGTCACCCGCTGCCCGACGGTATTGTCCTGAATCTCTGCCAGCTCCATCGAGGAGCCGCCGATATCGCAGACCAGCCCATAGGCGCCCGGCCAGCCCAGCAGCACCCCTTGCGCCGACAGCCGCGCTTCCTCCCGCCCGTCGATCACATGGATCTTGAGCCCGGTCTCACGCAGCACCTCGTCGCAGAATTCGGGCCCGTCTTCGGCATCGCGAACGGCGGCAGTGGCCACCGCGGACAAAGGCGGCAGCCCCATGCCTTCGGCCAGCTGCTGAAAGCGGCGCAGCGCCGACAGTGCCCGCTTGCGGCCCTCGGGGTTCAGCCGTCCGCTCTCGGACAGCCCCGCGCCAAGCGCGCACATGATCTTTTCGTTATAGAAATAGGCCGGGCTGCGGGCGGCGCCGTCAAACACCACCAGGCGCACCGAGTTGGAGCCGACATCGACCACCCCGACCCGCGAAAGCGCCCGAGCGCCGGGGTCGTCAAAGATCGGGCGGCCGAAGGGGCCCCATTCCGCGGCAGCAGCGTCCGAGGGGTCCTGAATCATGTCCATGAAGGCTCCGTCTTGCGATCCGGTGACAGGATGGGCGAAGGGGGGGCAGGGGTCAACCGCTTGCGGATGCGTCATTTTCTGCGGTCTCTTCCCGGATTTCCGTCAGCACCCGTACCGCCAGGGGGCGCGACAGGCTGCGTTTCTCGGCCAGCGACAGGTGGTCCAGCCGCCCGACAATCTGCGCGGCAGCGGCAAAGGAGCGGTCCATATACGCCACCAGATAGGGAATCACATCCGGTTTCGGGGTGATCTGGCGGTCGTTGAACAGCTTGGCCAGCACCACCGCCAGCAGTTGGTCGTCCGGTGCTTGCAGCTCGGCATGGGTGGCGGCCTGCACCCGGCTTTGCAGATCAGGCAGGCTAAGGCCCCAGAGGTTCGGTGCGGCCTGCCCGGTCATCACCAGCGCATGGCCGTTTGCCAGCACCAGATTGTGCAGGTGGAACAGGGCGTTCTGCCGCTCTGCGTTCTGTGCGATCTCCGGCACGTCCTCCACCGCAACGGGGCCCCGTGCCAGCGCTGGCACCGCCTCGGCCGTCAAAGCGGTTGCGTTCACGATCCGCGCGCCCGACTGGCTGGCCCAGACATGCGCCAGATGGGTCTTGCCCGACCCCGCAGGCCCGGTCAGCACCAGCTTGCCGCTGGGCCAGGCAAATCCGGGGTCCAGGAGCGCCACCGCCATTGCATTGCTCGGTGCGACAAAGAAATCATCCCGCCCCAGCGCCGGTTTCGCCGGGAGGTCAAAGCTCAGCTGCTGTGCCATCGGATTACTCCGCGTCCCGGTTTTCAGCACTTGGGTGGCTTTGGCCCTGATACAGGCGGCTGTCCAGGTATTGCTCGGTCAGGAAACGCGCGACCACGCCCAGGGCTGCCGCGACCGGCACCGCCACCAGCATGCCGACAAAGCCGAACAGCGCACCAAAGACCGACAGCGCCAGCAGCAGCCACACAGGGTGCAGCCCCACCGAGCCGCCGACCAGCTTCGGCGTCAGGAAGTTGCCCTCAGCCACCTGGCCGATGGCAAAGATCAGCCCGACCAGTCCGATCGAAACCCAATCGCCCCAGAACTGGAACAGCGCCAGTCCGATCGCCAGCGCGCCGCCAATAAGGGCGCCCAGATAGGGGATGAATGTGATCAGCCCGGCGATGAAGCCCACGGCGAGGCCGAAGTTCAGCCCGACCAGCATCAGCGCCACCGCGTAATAGGTGCCCAGGATCAGGCAGACCGTGCCCATGCCGTGAATGAAGGAATGCAGCACCGCATCAATTTCACGCGCCAGGCGGCGGATCACCGGCTGATGATCGCGGGGCAGCAGATCGTCGATGCGGGCGATCATCCGGTCCCAGTCCAGCAGCAGATAGACCGCCACCACCGGCACGATGACCAGCAGCACAACAACATTCAGAAGCGACACCGCGGAGCCTGCCACCGATTGCAGCAGCTCCACTGCGCGCGACTGCAGGGTCTGGGCGATCGCGGTGATGGCCTGATGCATCCGGCTGTCCTGCTCGAAGACCGCCGGGAAATGCTCATTGGCAAAGGTGCGGGCATCGCGGAACAGCTGCGGCAGCACATTGACCAGATCAATCATCTGGTAGATCAGCGTCGGCACCACCACCAGCAGCATCAGCAGGAACACCAGCAAAGCGCCCACCGTGATCGTCGCGGTGGCGCCGGTCCGGCTCATGCCCCAGGCCTCCAGCCGGTCGGCGATCGGGTCGATCATATAGGCGATGGCGGCGCCCAGCACGAACGGCAGCAGCACATTGCCAAGCGCCCACATCACCACGGCAAAGACCAGGGCAGCAATGCCCCAGTATTTGAACTGCTTCTTCGCTGGTAGCGCCATGTCGTTCTGCCCGTCCTTGGTCTGTTTGCTCCAAGTTCTTGAGCACAGTCTTTCCCGATGGGGCGGGGGCATGCAAGGGGGAGGTGAAAATCCCCTGTGGGCAAGGCGGGGATAAGGCGGAAAAGGCCGGGGGCAAATCGGGGATGGCTTGCCATAGCAAGCCGCGCGGGGATGGAAGACCAAGAAAAACCCGGACCGGGACGGGGGCCGGTCCGGGCACTCAGGCCGGGGGAGGTTTCGCCTTAGTGGCAGTCAGGACGGGCGCCCGGCAAGAGAACCTTGTCCACCACATGGATAACGCCGTTGTCCGCTTCGATGTTGGCAATGACGACATTCGCGGAGCTGCCAGAACCGTCAGCGATGCTCACACCGGCGGAAGACTTGCTGATGCACAGGCGCTCGGATGCCAGCACCGGCTTGAAGTAGTTGGAACCGTTGGGAATCATCTCTGCCATCAGCTTTCTGTCGTCGACATGGTAGAGAAGAACATTTGTCAGCTGTCCCTTGTTTTCGGGCTTCAGCAGCGTGTCCACGGTGCCTTCAGGAAGCGCGGCAAAGGCATCGTTCACAGGGGCGTAAACGGTAAAGGGACCGGGGCCCTGCAGGGTTTCCACCAGACCGGCAGCCTTTACGGCGGCGACAAGGGTTGTGAACCTGTCATCTGACGCCGCGATGTCGACAATCGTGTTTGCGGCTGCGGCACCGGTAAAGGTCAGAACGGCCGCGGCGGCGCAGGCCGCTTGCTTGAACTTGGGAAACATGGGTGATCCTCTCTGCTGAAGCTGTGTTGGGCGTCATGACACGGGGTGTACGGCAGCATCAGCAGGTTCGGATCAATCCGCTCACGCCTCCGTGATCGGGCGTGAGCGGAGCGGCATCAAGCGTGGATGGTGCCCAGTTCCGGGGTGTCCTCTGCGGCGTCCTCATCCGGCCAGTTGGTGCGCCAGATTTCGGCGGACCAGTGGCCGCAGTGCACCGAAGGACGGTCAAAGCCCGCAACCGGCGGCAGCAGCGGTTCCACCACCACATCATGGCGCGGCACGGCGAAATAGGGGAAGGAATAGCGTTCCTTGCCGGTCTTGTTCACCACCCGGTGCGGGGTCGAGACCAGACGGCCGCCGGACCACAGTTCCAGCATGTCGCCGATGTTGACCACAAAACCGCCGGGCGGGCAGTCGGGGGTGATCCAGCCGCCGTCCCGTGTCTGAACTTCCAGCCCGCCCACCGGATCCGGCGCGATGATGGTTAGCGCATCGGTGTCCTTGTGCGGGTGGATGCCAAAGCCCTCTTCCTCCGGCGCCTGCGGCGGGTAGTGCAGCAGACTCATGTTGGTCAGCGGTTTTTCAAACGGTTCCTGAAACTGCGCGGGGTCCAGCCCCAGCCCTTCGGCCAGCGCGCCCAAGAGCAGGTGGAACACCCCGTCGAGCTGCTGCCAATAGCCCAGGATCACGTCGCGGGCTTCAGGTGCTTCCACCGGCCAGCGGTTCGGCCCGTAGAGCGCGCAGGCCCCACGGATGGGGTCATCTGCCGCCACCTCATGGTGCAGCTTGTAGCCCTCGTATTTGTCCGCCTTGCCGGATCCGTCATTGGGGGTGAAGAACCCCATCGGGATGAAACCGCGGTAATTCTCGCGGGTAATCGCCTGATCCCACTTGGATTTTTTCTCCACGGCAAAGATTGTCCGAACGGCGCTGCGCACATTCTCCACCGTCTCCTGCGCCACGCCGGTGCCGGTGATCGAGAGAAACCCGATATCCTCGGCCGCGGCCAGAATGGCGCGGATGGTCCCCTGGCGCTGCGGGTGATCGGCCTCGCACAGGGGCGAGATGTCGATGGTCGGAATGGCCTGCATCAGTGGATCCTCACGCCCTGGCGTTTCAACTCACCCTGCATCTCGGTGATGTCCACCGCGTCAAAGCCGCAATCCGCCTTGACCGACAGAGCCGCGGCTATGCCCGCGCCTTGGCCCGCCACGGCGCAGCAGGCCATGTTGCGGGTCGCGGCATGGGCGATCCTGTCGCCGCCGATGGCACGGCCGGTGACCAGCAGGTTCTCCACCCCTTTGGGCAGCATCGACCGGTAGGGGATCTGCATGTAGCGCCCGGTGGTCGGCAGGATCAGCACCCCGTAGCCGTCAATGAACTCCGGATAAATGCCGATGGTATCCTCAAAGCGGCCCTGGTTGCGGGTCTCGTCCTCGGTGATGTTGTGATGCGCGTCGATCTTGCGGGTGTCGCGGATGCCGATGGTCATGCCGAAGTTGCGCAGCCGTGCGCCCTCGCAGCCCGGCGTATAGGCGCGCAGCGCATCAATCGCATGCATCGCCTGTTTGCGGCCCTCGATCTCGCCGCGGGTCATGCTGTCCGGGTCGGTGCCGTCAATGGCGGCCAGATGCACCAGGTTCATATAGGTCATCTCGCCCGAGTCATGCACCGCGCCCCAGGTTCCGCCAATCGTGTTCAGATGCGCAGGGATCACCCCGTCACGGATCGCCTGTCCAAACGGCTTGGCCAGGAAGGGCGAGAACATCGCGTCTTCCTTGCCGGAGGTCTCGACCTGCCACTCGCCCGTGGACCAGTCGGCATAGGTCTGCGGGTCGGCCTTCACGCCGTCCATGAACTTCTGTTTGTCGACGCCTGCGATGTGGAACATCACACTGGCCGCCTGCATCTCCTCCACCGGGGTCTTAATGGTCGGCGCCCCCATCATTTGGGCGATGTCGGCATCACCGGTGGCATCGATCACCCGTTTCGCCAGCACCGCTTCGCGGCCGGCTTTGCTTTCGACGATGACGCCGGTAATCCGGTTGCCCTCGCGGATCGGCGCCACAAACACCCGGTGCAGCATCGGGTGGATGCCCGCTTCCTCGACCAGCTTGTCCGCCACCAGCTTGAAGCCCTCGCTGTCCAGCTCATAAGACAGCGATTGGCTTTCGGGCACTGCCGCGCCCATGGCCTTGGCGCGCTCCTCGAACTCCCAGCCGATGCCATGGGCCTCCACCGTCTGCTCATGCCGGTACCAGGCAAAGCCCTCGACGCCGACAGTGGTGATATTGCCGCCAAAGCAGCCAAAGCGGTCCAGCAGGGTCACCTCGACCCCCGCCCGCGCAGCCGCCAGGGCCGCCGCCAGCCCGCCGGGGCCGGAGCCAACCACCAGCACCTCGGTTTCATGAATGACCGGAATCTCGCGCGCCGGTTCTAGAATCATCTTTGCCACGTCTCTCTCCCTTATTCCTGCTGAGAGCGGTGTTTCCGGTAACACTTTCGAATCTTGTACGGCGGTTCAAGTTCATTTGCGCCGGAATGTCGCAAAAATGACATCGGCCCACAAATGCCGCAAATAGAGAGGTTTGTGACGGTTTCCGGTGCATTTCAACCAGTGGAAACAGGTGCTCTTTGGTGCTGCAGGACGGCGCCGGGAAGCCCTGATTAGGAAATTTCCGAATTTAATGCGACACTTGGGGGGCTTTTAGCGAAAATTAGGGAGGAAATATGCCGGAGACGAAAAAAATGCTCGACCCGGACCCAAGAGTCTGGGACTTCGAGACCGAGTATGAGCTTGGGCAGGACAATATCAGGCCTTTCGGCCTGGATATCCACAATCCTGTCTTCCTGATTTCCAGTATCCTGATCGGGGCCTTTGTCCTGATTGCCTTGGCCAACCAGGAGGCCGCAGCGGCCTTCTTCGGCTGGCTAAGGCCTTGGCTGACCAGTACATTCGACTGGTTCCTGGTGCTGTCAGTCGACGCCATCACGCTGTTCTGCCTGGCCCTGATCGTGCTGCCGGTCGGTTCGGTCAGGATCGGCGGCAAGGATGCCAAGCCGGATTATTCCTACGCGGGCTGGATCGCGATGATGTTTGCGGCCGGCATCGGCATCGGACTGTTGTTCTTCGGCGTGCTTGAACCGGTCTATTACAACTTCTCCGAGGGCGGTGCTGCACGGCCCTTGAACATCGATATCAACGAGCCGGGCAATGAATACATCGGCATTGTCGGCACCATCCACCATTGGGGGCTGGAAGGCTGGGCGGTCTACGCCGCCGTTGGCCTGTCGCTGGCGATCTTCTGCTACAACCTCGATCTGCCGCTGACCCTGCGCTCGGCCTTCTACCCGATCCTCGGCGAGCGGGTCTGGGGCTGGTGGGGACACACTATCGACACCCTGGCGGTCTTTGCCACCCTGTTCGGGCTGACCACCTCGCTGGGGCTTGGTGCGCAGCAGGTTGCGGCCGGCCTTTATGAGGTGTTCGGGATCGAGCCGTCCCCGACGGTTGTTGTGCTGCTGATCATCGGCATCACGGCGATTGCGCTGGGCTCGGTTCTGCTGGGCATGGATGCGGGTGTCAAACGCCTGTCCGAGATCAACATGGTGATGGCGGTGGCGCTGTTCATCTTCGTCATTCTGGTCACCGGCATCGGCACCGCAATTGCCCGCTACTTCAGCGTCATGGTGGATTACGTGCAGTTGCTGCCCGCGCTGTCGAACCCGTTCGGGCGCGAGGACACCAGCTACTTCCATGGCTGGACCACCTTCTACTGGGCTTGGTGGATCGCATGGTCGCCCTTTGTTGGCATGTTCATCGCCCGCATTTCCAAGGGCCGCACGGTGCGCGAATTTGTGCTGTGCGCGCTGATTGCGCCCACCGCCGTTTGCGCCCTGTGGATGTCGACCTTTGGCGGCGGCTCCATTGACATGCTGCACGCTGGCGGCGCCGAAGGCGTCAAGGCCACCGTGATCGATGCTTACAAGCCCGAAGGCGCCCTGTTCGGCTTCCTGAAGGAGCTGCCGCTTTACTCGATCGTGGCTCCGGTCTCGCTTGTGCTGATCGTGATCTTCTTCGTCACCTCATCGGACTCCGGTTCGCTGGTGATCGACACCATCACCGCAGGCGGCAAGATGGACGCCCCGGTGATCCAGCGGGTGTTCTGGTGCACGCTGGAAGGCCTGGTGGCAATTGCGCTGCTGCTCGGCGGCGGCCTGTCGGCGCTGCAAGGGGCGGCGGTTTCGACCGGTATTCCCTTCACGCTGGTGGTGCTGATCATGTGCTACTGCCTTTGGCTGGCGCTGCGCGCCGAAGGGGCGAAGATGTAACGGCAACGGGCCGCGGGGGCGTGGGCGCCCCCCACCCCCACTATTACTGCCGAGACCCGGCCCCTCGCTGCGTGGGGCAATCGGGGAAACACGGCCC
>JBFOLS010000616.1:0-2771 GCA_040830225.1 Leisingera sp. | reverse complement strand
GCTGCGCGCCCGCAGCGCCACCGAAGAGCTGAACCTGCAACGCGATGCCTCGCACGGTTTCATCCTGCCGCATAGCGACCGCAACTGCCTTGAGGATCTGCGCGATGCCTCCGTGGCCCTTGTCGCTCAGGACCCCCGAACTGCAACGGCTTGGCGCGACCGGCTGGCGGCCCGCCTGCCTTATGAGCTGCGCACCCATGGCATCAGCGACATCCAGGGGCTGATGCAGTCCCCGGTCGCCGATGCCATTATTATCGAGCTGAACGAGGCCTCCGCCGGCCCCGGCCTGCGGCTCTTGGCTGACCTGCGCGCCCGCGCTGCCACCCGGAAATCGGTTGTGATCGCGGTTCCCAACCCGGCGGATCCGAATATCGCCGCCGAAGCACTGGACCGCGGCGTCCATGACGTTCTCCAAACCGGCTTTGATGTCGAAGAGCTGGAACTCCGCCTGAACACTCAGCTGCGGCAGAAGGCTCGCAAAGACCGCCTCCGCGACAGCGTCCGCAATGGTCTGCGCGCGGCAGTGCTGGATCCGATGACCGGCCTTTACAACCGCCGCTACGCCAAGCCCTTTCTGGACCGCGTCGCTCATTCGGCAGCAGAAAACGGTGAAAAGTTTGCTGTCATGCTGGCCGACCTCGATCACTTCAAGCGGATCAACGATCTCCATGGCCATCCGGCTGGCGACGCCGTGCTGATCGAAGCGGCCCGCCGCATGCAGGCGGTGCTGCGCCCGGCCGATCTGCTGGCACGTGTCGGCGGCGAGGAATTCATGATCGTTCTGCCTGGCGCCAACGAAGCCGAAGCAGGCATCGCCGCAATTGCCCTGTGCAACGCGATCAACAGCACCCCTTTCCAGGTCCCGGGCGCTGCAGAGCCGGTCAAGGTCACCATCAGCATTGGCGCTGTCATGGGAGGCAGCGGCAAGGAAGACAGCACAACCTCTCTGGTCGAAAAGGCCGATCAGGCGCTCTACAACGCCAAGGATGGCGGCCGCAACCAGGTCACTTTGCCCGAAGAGTGCACTCAGGCGGCCTGAAGGCGGCAGCTCTTCACACCAAAATGGCAGCCGGAACCGGCTGCCATTTTATTGTGAACGGGGTGTCCTTTACTCTGCTGGAAATTTCTTAGTCGCGCCTGCCCTTGCGGCCATGCCAGCGGCCGCTACGGTCCTGCATCCGTTGTTCCAGACGGTCCGCGAATTCCACGCGCTCCTCGGCCGTCATTCCCTCCAGCTTGCGCACCCAGGCTTCCTGAACCTTGGTATGAAAGGCATGGCGTGCCTCTGACTGCGCCTGCAGCATGGCCAGCAGGCCCTCGGCATCGAAGTCTTTGCTGCGCAGTGCCTCGATCACCCGAACGCCCTCCGCATGCTTCCGCTTGAAGTAGCTGCCGTGATCACCGCCCGCTTCCCGCTTCAGCGCATTGCGGGTTTCGCGGTCCAATTCGCGGAAGATCATCGCGCCAACCTCGGGCGGCCGCTTCCAGTGCTTATCGTTGCCATAGAACCGCCATGCAGCGCCCGCCGCCAGGCCAATAACTGCGAGATTCAGCGCCAGAGACCCTGCCAGGAGCAACTTCAGCCAAAGTTTCATTCCGGATTTATCCTCCGCGCTCATTGCAGGTCCTCACTCAGCACGATGGCCATGTCATAGCTGTCAAACGGCACTGCCGTGCTGCTGTCCTCATATCCGGCCAGCGCCACCGGATCCGGCACGAAAGACGGCGGAGCAATGCCGATCCACAGCCCTGCTGCGCTGGCAGCAGCAAGACCGCCTATTGCAGGCCAGCCGCCTATGGCCTCGATCAGCTGCCGCCACAGCGGCTTGCTGGCACGCCGGGCCGGAGCCGCGGGCTGCAACCCGGGCTGTTCCCGGGCCGCGTCTTCCAGGATGGCCGCGGTCAGATGATCCGGCACCGCGGGCGGTTCCGCGCGCGAAGCGGCAAAGAGATCCTCCAGCTCCTGCAGTGCTTTATCCGTGTCAGCCATCGTTATACCCCAATTCTTCGCGCCGCCCGGCCAAGGCCGCGGCCAGCGCCCGTTTGCCCCGGGCGGTCAGACTTTCCACCGCCTCGACGCTGATGTCCATGATCCCGGCAATCTCCGGGTTCGATAGTTCTTCCAGGTGCCGCAGCACCACCGCCTGCCGCTGCCGCTCCGGCAATTGCATCAGCGCGGCCTGCAGCGCATCCTGCCGCGCCCCTTCCTGCAGCTGCTCCGCCGCCGATCGGGCGGGGTCGGGCGGCTCCGGCACCGCGTCCAGATCAACGTGGCCGCCGCGGGCCCGCCGTTTGCGGTCGATGCACAGGTTCATCGCTACCCGGTACAGCCATGTCGAGACCTGCGCCTCGCCCGGCCGCCATTCCGGTGCCATTTTCCAAAGCCGCAGCATCGCCTCCTGGGTCACATCTTCGGCCTCGGCGCGGTTTCCCATCACCCGCTTCGCCACGCCAAAGACCCGCGGGCTCAGCCGCGCGGTCAGCTCAGCAGCGGCACGGCCGTCGCCATTGGCGTAGAGCACCAGAAGTGCGTCGTCGGAGACCTCCTCCGCCGTTCTGCTCATGGCAGCCGGATCCCGCCCTGGGACCCGGCGCCGCGATATTTCCGTGTTATGCAGCACGCTTCAGCGATCAGTTCTGCTCCGTTTCGTCCCCATGCCCATGGCGGTGCTTGCCGCGATGATGCATCCGCGCTTCCTCGAATTCCTCTTTCGAGATGCCGCCGCTGCCGTCCGCATCCATCCGGTCGAACATCTTGCCTGCCCGGCGCG
>JBFOLS010000615.1:0-5501 GCA_040830225.1 Leisingera sp. | reverse complement strand
TGGAAGGTGTCCTTGCCGATATCGATGCCTATCGACATCAGCTCATCAAAGTCGTTCTTCGCCATGCTACTTCTCCGATTTGCAGAAATAGGCAAAGCCTAACCTGCTGGGTGAAGCAGCCGGTACATCCCATTACCGGACGTTGAACACGATGTTCCAATTTTGCGATCGCAGCCGCATTGCTGCCATTCGCCGGGAACGCAAAGTCCGGAACAGTTCGAAATTACCTTTGCCGGACTGTTCAGTCGTTCGCTGCGGGAGCAAACCAAAGGCAGCGCCCAGATCGTTTGGAGACAAGAGTTCAAAGGCATAGATTAAAGGCTGACCTTCGAAAGCGTAGAGAATGGCCTCAAAGTCGCCGGCCAGAAGATTTTCGTAGAAAGCCGCCGCGCTGGCCTGAATGCTGTTGGGAGATGTTTTGCTGAGCATGCAAGGCACCTTTCCTGGCACATGGAGAGCATAACTCCGCGCGCGGCACCTGAATCATTTGGATGAATTCTGCCTTGTGTTCCGGCCCGGACTTTGCCGGGCCGGTGTTGCGGCCTCAGGCAGCTGTCTTGCGGTCTTCGAGGCAAGTGATGCCCATGCCGGTCAGCATCGGCATGTAGTAGCTGCGGTGAACCTTGTTGACTTCGGGCGTGAGCGCGCCGCGCATGCCGAGCCACATGATCATTTCGACGGACTCCGCGCCGCCGCGCTCCATCCAGACATCATGCGGAATATCGAGAAGGGCCTTGGGGTCGTCTTCGATCTTGTCCAGAAACTCCTGATCCCAGTTCTCGTTCATGTGGCCGAAGCGGGTGCCATGCAGCTGGTGCGAGAGACCGCCAGTGCCGATGACGGCAACGCGGGCGTCCTCGGGGTAGGATTCCACCGCCTTGCGGATCGCCTTGCCCAGCTCGAACAGCCGATTTGGTGTCGGCAGCGGATGCTGCAGCACGTTCACATGCAGCGGCACGGTCTTCACTTCCCAATCAGGGTCGAAATCAAACAGCAGTGGCATCGGTACCAGAAGACCGTGGTCCATCACCATTTCCTGGCAGACGGTCAGGTCGAACTCGCTCTCCTTGATGATCGAATTGGCGAGATGCCAGGAGAAATCCAGATCGCCCTTCACGGACGGCAGATCCCGGATGCCCCAGCCTTCATCGCCGATCGGGTATTCCTCGGCCGCTCCCAACGCGAAGGTCGGGCATTTGTCATAGAAGAAATCAGTGCCGTGGTCGTTGTAGATGACAATCGCATGAGTGACGCCGATTTCTTTCAGCCAGGCCTTGGCCGGCTTGTAGCCGTCAAACAGCGGCTTCCATTCCGGAGATTCCTGGGCTTTTTCATCGAACGCTGTGCCGATGGAGGGCACATGCGAAGAGCCCACTCCTGCTACGATCTTTCCCATTTTCGTATCCTTTCTATGTTGAGAGGGCTGATCAGGTGTTCTGCTTCAGCGGGACGTTCCGCGTTGCCATGAACTCGTCGAGGGTCTCACCGCGCTGCTGCGCACCCATGGTGGCCAGCCCGTCGCCGGTGACTGCGCCGATTTTGATCAACATGTAGATGCTGCCGCCGCCTTCCTCGACCAGGGCTTTCACGTCGCCTTCGAGGACCTTCTGCTTTTCCCAGTCAGACAAGCCGAAACGGCCCATGTAGGCATTGGCGTCTTCCTTAAACGCATCGCGGTTCTCGGCCTTGGCCAGCGAATAGGCGAATTTGTTTAGTTTCAGCCCCTTGGCCGACCGCTGGCCGGTGAACACATGGGTTCCGGGGATATGGTCGGTATGACCGGTTTCTTTGCTCATGATCTGTCTTCCTTTCTCTGCAGGATTAAGCTGTTGATCCATTCCTGCCGGGTGAGGCAGGCCGAAGGCAGTTGGCTGGCACCCGCCACAGGAACGGGCGTTTGCACAGCCGGAGGCCCCTTGGCATCCGGCACCCGGCATTACAGTTCCGGCCAGTAGGCGAAGGGCAGCCCGGTATGCTGCTTGGCGTATGAGATCTGGGCAGTCTCATCGGTAACCAGATATTCCAGCTCCGCCTGCTGCATGCGGCGGTCGAAGGAATTGGTGCCGGGGAAGATGTGGTACTTTGCCGTATTCGCCCAAGAGAACCGCTGGGTCTGCACGTTCCGCTCCACCGCCAGCTTCGAGTACTGGTCCAGGATCGAGGAATCGTCCTTGGTGTAGTGCTGGATCAGCCCTGCCGAGAGCACGCTGATATCGGCAAAAGCCGAGTTCAGGCCCTTGGCTCCGGTCGGCGGCACGATATGGGCCGCATCGCCGGCCAGGAAAAGGCGGCCGTAGCGCTGTTCCTCGCAGTAGAAGCTGCGCAGCGGGGCCAAGTCCTTCTGGAAGATTTCGCCGCGGATCAGCTCCCAGCCTTCGGTGCCCATGCGGGTGTCCAGCTCGTTCCAGATGCGGTCGTCGGACCATTCATCCAGGTTTTCGTCATTGGCCACCTGCAGGTAGAGCCGCTGAACCTCGGGCGTGCGCATGCTGAGAAGCGCAAAGCCCCGGTCATGATAGGTGAAGAAGGCCACCGGTTTGGATTGCGGTGCCTTGACCATGATGCCCAGCCAGCCCAGCGGGTAGGTCTTCTCGTGCATAACAATCCCGCCCTGCGGAATCGACTTGCGCGAGGCCCCGTGATAGCCGTCAGCACCGACCACGAAGTCCGCGGTCATGGACTTTTCGACGCCCCCCTCTTCATAAGTGATGGTGATCTTGTCGCCATGGTGGTCAGACACGTTCTTCACCGGGGTTTCGTAGAGGACGTTGTGGTCCACGCTGTCCAGCGCCGCCAGCAGGTCCTTGGTCACCTCTGACTGGCCGTAGACAGTGACGCCCACGCCGATCAGCTTCTCGAAATTGATGAAGTGATGCGTGTTGTTGATGCCGACTTCGACACCGCGCTGATACATGCATTCTTTCTGAAGCCGCTCGCCAACGCCGGCCTTGATCATCAGGTCGACGGCGTTCTGCTCCATCACGCCGGCTCGGATGCGGCCTTCGACGTATTCGCGGCTGCGCGCTTCAAAGACAACGCTTTCGATCCCGCGCTGGCGCAGAATCCATGCCAGCAGCGAACCGGAGGGTCCGGCACCTACAATGGCTACGGGGACATGCATTTGGGTAGCTCCTTCCAACGGTCTTGTCCGTGTGCCGGGCCGCCGCGCAGGTCTGTGCTGCCGGCCGGCGTTTGCGGGTGATGACGGGAGAAACCCGGTGCCCGGAGTGAATGCAGACCTCCGCCTGCGATCTGTTCCGCGCTGGCGCCTCACCTGTTCGGGTGAGGCCTCCTCCCATCGCCAATTTCAGTGGGGTCACGTTACCGGCCGGAAGCCATTCAAGCCATTCATGGGAATTGATATTGGGAATAAAGAGTGTTTATTTATGTGTGGTTGGAGGCGTCCCCGCGAAGGCAAAAGCCGCCGGAATCGAAATGCCCCGCACGAGGCGGGGCAGGACGGGCAAGTTCAGAATTTTCCTGAGTTATTCCACTGTTCCGGAGGCAGGATCTTCTCCAGCACGTCCCAGTGCTCGACCAGTTTCCCGGCCTTGAGGCGGAAAATGTCAAAGACTGCATAATGACTGTCACCGCGCTGAAGGTGGCCGTAAGCAACAACAAAATTGCCCTGGCCGATCAGCCTGTGCAGCTTGTGGTAAGTGGCCTTCCCATAGGTCTGCATTAGCCTTTGCACATGCTCCTTCAAACCCTCGATGCCATCCCTGGCACCGGCAGCGTGCTGGTCATATTGCCCGGCCGAGATGTAGCTGGTGATCTTGCCGAACCGGCCGTTCAGCAAGATGTCATCATAGAAGCGGCGCACGATCACCTTGTTCTCTTCGGTGCGCTCCAGATCCGCTATTTCAACCGGCCCGTCGATCTGGGACCGGCCTGCGGGGTTCTTGCCCGCAAACGGGGCGATCACGTCCCAATGCTCGATCATCCGGTCCTGATCATCGGTGTCGAACAGGTCCGCCGTGACCCATTCCGCCTGTCCGTTGTTGAGGTTCTGATAAACGTGCAGGAAAACGTAGGGGCCGTCCTCGATTGCGCGGATGACCTGGATATCGCGGATCGGGTTGCACTTCAGGAATGGTTCAAAGAAGGCCAGAAACCCTTCCTTGCCGTTGCCGACCCCTGTCGAGTGCTGCGTGTAGCGCGCACCTGTGTATTTCTGCAGCGCGTCACGGATATTGCCGTCGCGAATGCCTTCCAGATAAAGCCCCTTGGCGTTTGCGGTCTTCCTGCTGGTCGTCATGTCCGGTCTCCTGTCACTATGAAATAGGGCGCGGAACTTCCTTCCGCGCCCGGTAATGCTGCCGTTCGGTGTACGCAGGCCGCGGCCCGGCCCGTCAGCGCCAGTAAAGCCGCATAGGATTGTCCACAAGCAGCGCCTTTTGCTTCTCGGGCGTAGTTGCGATCTGCGGGATGACGTCCACCAGATGGCCGTCGTCCGGCATGTGGGATTTCATATTGGGATGGGGCCAATCGGTGCCCCAGAGCACGCGGTCCGGGAACCTGTCGACAAGTTCCCGCGCAAAAGGCACCACATCCCCATAGGGCGGCCCCTGCACGGTGAGCCGCTCCGGACAGCTGACCTTTGTCCAGAAGTTCTCATGTTTGGCCATCAGGTCCAGGAACCGCTGGAAGTCAGGGTGATCCACTCCCTTGTCCGCGTCGGGCCGCCCCATGTGGTCCACCACTACGGTGGCCGGCAGGCTCACCAGGAAGGGGGCAAGCTCCTCCAGATCCTGCGCTTCGAAGTAGACAACGATATGCCATCCCAGAAGCGAAACCCGCTCCGCGATGCGGCGGAACACCGCTCTTGGTGTGGCATCGACCAGCCGTTTGACGAAGTTGAACCGCACGCCCCGGACCCCGGCCGCATCCAGGCGTTTCAGTTCTGCGTCTGAGATCTCAGGATCGACCACAGCCACCCCGCGGGCCAGGTCTCCGGCAGCTTGCAGCGCATCAACCAGCGCATCGTTGTTGCGCCCGTGACAGGAGGCCTGGACAATCACGTTGCGCTCGAACCCCAGGTGATCGCGCAGGGCAAAGAGCTGCTCCTTCCCGGCATCACAGGGCGTGTACTTGCGTTCCGGTGCATAGGGGAATTGATCCGCCGGGCCGAAGACATGGCAATGGGCGTCAACTGCGCCTTCCGGGACTGTGAAGGCTGGTTTCGACGGGTTGGAGTGGAACGGCAGGAAATCGGGATCCATGGAAAGTCCTTTCTTAGGCAAACACAGTGCCGTCGAACAGCTTGCGCGCGGTGCGCAGCACGCCGGCGGTTTCGATACCGCCTGCTGGGTTCATCTCGGCAACCACGGCGGTTTCACCGCCCGGGGGGTCGGATGGGGGTGGTTTGGCGAGGCCCTCGGGGAAAATGGCCCTTGTAGCGGCGGGCGGGGTCTCGACAAAGCGGGGAGGGTGCCCCCTTGCACCCCCCCCCACCCCCCACCGGGCGGCGGTGCGGGGGGGGTGGGAGAGAGGGGGGGGGA